>JAHZLH010000066.1 GCA_022599915.1 Actinomycetes bacterium | reverse complement strand
GGCTGCCGAAGAGTTGCACGACTACTTTGTCGAGAACGTCGCCGATCCGACTCGGGTTTACGTGTGGGGAGAATCGACCGGTGGTCTGGCCAGCGCTCGGCTTGCCGAACTACATCCGGAATGGGTAGCTGGTGCTGCCGCGCTGTGCGCGCCGATGAGTGGCCCGTTGCCCTCGTTTGATCTGGCGCTGGACGCTGGCTATGCGGTGCGGCAACTGCTAGCTGAGGATTCCCAACTGGTTGGTTTTGGCTCCTACGACGATGCTTTGGCGGTTCGTAACGATGCCATTTCTGCGGTTCGTCGTGCTGCGGAGAAGAATGACGCCAGTCGGGCTCGCGTGCTCTTCATCGCCTCAGTGTTGGATCTCCCGCTGAGGACTGCTGCGGAGTCGGGTGCCAATCAAAGCAGTCAAGTAGCCGCCGCCGTGATCGGGATCAGCAATCTGCTCGAACAAAGCACGGCGCAGCGCTATCTGTTGGAGCAGTTGGTCGGCGGAAATCCATCAGGGAACGAGAACACCGACTATGCCGCCCGAATCGACGACGAGCGGCGAGAGCAACTGAATATTTTGGCGCCCGGCTCGGTTGAGAAGAACCTAGAACTCCTGACAGATGCCAGAGTGACGCTTGATCCGGATGCCCAGGCGGCCGCCGCTGTCCAAGGGGAGTTGGTTGGTGATCTCAAAGTGCCAGTCCTAACGCTGCACAATATCTTCGATCCGGTATACATCGTCCAAAACGAATCTTGGTACCGGGATCGGGTGGGAACCTTCAGCACCGAAATCCGTGCGAATCTGGTCGGGGCATACGCTATTCCGCCAGATAGTTACTCCGTAACAGAACCAGCCCGCGAGGGGGCCGGCAACTGCAACTTTGAGCCGCGAACCCTGGCGGCAGCTCTAGTGCAACTGGACTTGTGGGTTCGTAAGGGGCAATATCCGGGTCGCGACTCGCTAGCCAAGACCTTTGACGGTCAGCAAGTCACCTTGGAATACACCCCAGAGCCGTGGCCACAGATGGAACTCTCTCCGACTGAGAATCCGCTGGAACCCGATCCGGCGGATGTCTATCCAGCGCCACCGGTGGATGATTTGGGTAGCCCCAGTCCGACGAACAACCGTCGTTCCGAAGACCCTTCGGCGAGCAGTTCGCCTAAGTCACAGTGATGCGGTTTGACCCGGGCGGTAGCGCATCCGTATCCTGAAGCGCTGCGTCTTTCCGGCGCGTGGCCCCGTACCGAGCGGGTTGCGCGACTCCCGATCGATAACCGCGACAGCGGGTATGGGGACCGGTAGGCGCCGAATCCAAGTATCCGTAACAAAGAAACCAACTCAATGACGTCCAGCCCCGAAACGACCAAGCCCGCCGCTCCCCAGATTGCAGTCAACGACATTGGCAGCGAAGAGGAGATTCTCCTGGCGGTTGACCAGACCATCAAACCCTTCAACGACGGCGATCTGGTCACTGGCACTGTCGTCAAAGTCGATCGCGACGAAGTGCTCGTCGATATCGGCTACAAGACCGAGGGAATCATCCCCGGCAAAGAGCTCTCCATCAAGAACGATATTGATCCCGGCGAGATCGTCAATATCGGCGATGAAATCGAAACCCTGGTTCTGACCAAGGAAGACAAAGAAGGTCGGCTGCTGCTGTCCAAGAAGCGCGCTCAGTACGAGCGGGCCTGGGGCACCATCGAGCAAATCAAAGAAGCAGACGGTGTCGTGGAAGGTGCTGTCATTGAGGTAGTCAAGGGTGGCCTGATCGTCGATATCGGTCTGCGCGGCTTCCTGCCCGCCTCGCTAGTCGAGATGCGTCGAGTTCGCGACCTGCAGCCGTACATCGGTCAGACTCTGGAAGCCAAGATCATCGAGTTGGACAAGAACCGTAACAATGTGGTGCTGTCCCGCCGTGCTTGGCTCGAGCAGACGCAAAGCGCTGTGCGTAGCGATTTCCTCAACCAGCTGCAGAAGGGTCAGGTACGTTCCGGCACCGTTTCCAGCATCGTCAACTTCGGTGCCTTCGTGGACCTGGGCGGCGTGGACGGCCTGGTTCACGTCTCGGAACTGTCCTGGAAGCACATTGAGCATCCCTCGGAAGTTGTCGAGGTCGGCAAAGAGGTCACTGTGGAGGTCCTCGAAGTCGATATGGACCGTGAGCGAGTGTCACTGTCGCTGAAGTCGACCCAGGAAGATCCGTGGCAGCACTTCGCCCGCACCCATCAGCTGGGTCAAGTGGTGAGCGGTCGCGTCACGAAGTTGGTGCCCTTCGGTGCCTTCGTTCGGGTCGATGATGGAATCGAAGGTTTGGTTCATATCTCTGAGTTGGCTGGTCATCACGTCGAACTGCCGGATCAGGTGGTCAACGTGGGCGACGAGTTGTTCGTCAAGGTGATCGATATTGATCTGGAGCGACGACGGATCTCGCTTTCGCTTAAGCAGGCTAACGACAGCGGCACCAGCAACATTCAAGAGGAGTTCGATCCCTACGTCTACGGCATGGCTCCGGCCTTCGACGAAGACGGCAACTACATCGGTCCCGACGGATTCGATCCGCAGACCGGTGAGTGGAAAGAGGGCTACGAAGATCAGCGTGCCCAATGGGAGCAGGAATACGCCGACGCGCAAGCTCGCTGGGAAGCCCACCGCAAGCAGATGGAAGATGCTGCGGCCGCTTCCCAGGAGGCCATCCTGGAATCCGGTGGCACCCCGTCCAACTTCAGCACTGACGCTGGCAAGGAGTCGGAAGGAACGTTGGCTTCCGACACCGCCCTGCAGGCGCTGCGCGAGAAGTTGAACGACGACGACGAGGAGTAAGTCGCCCGGCATGGTCCGGATAGCGCTGACCGGCGGTATTGGTTCCGGCAAGAGTACGGTTGCGGAGCTGCTCTCCGAACGGGGGGCGGTGGTGATTGATGCTGATGCCATCGCACGGGAAATTGTCGAGCCCGGTCAGCCCGCCTTGGCTGAGATCGTCGAGGAGTTCGGTCAAGGCATGCTTCGCCCCGGTGGATCGCTGGATCGGAACGCCCTGGCGGAGGAGGTCTTCGACGATCCGGCGCGACTGGCAGCCTTGAATCGGATCACTCATCCCCGGATTGCTGATCGAGCAGCGGAACGGATGGCCGCCGCACCGGCCGATGCATTGCTTGTCTACGACATTGCGTTGCTCGTCGAGCAAGAACTCACCCAGGGCTGGGATCTGATCTTGGTGGTCGAGGCACCAGCGGAGCAGCGGATCGAGCGGCTACGGCGTGATCGTGACATGTCGCTGGAGGAAATCCATGCCCGCATGGCAGCACAGGCGTCGGACGAGCAGCGGCGCCGGGTTGCCGATGTCGTCTTGACGAATGATGGCGACCTGGCAGACCTCGCGGAGACGGTTGCAAGTTTGTGGCGTGATCGACTGTCGCCTGCCACGATTAGGTGACGGTCGGAAAGGCAGTGGGCCCAACTTGGCCAAATTGCTGAACGGGATGCAAGGCGGCTGCAAGACGGCTATTTTCGAGGCGAGTCCCTCGCGCTACCTCATGGGAGAAATATGAGC
The DNA here is from genome assembly GCA_022599915.1 of Actinomycetes bacterium. Lineage (NCBI taxonomy): Bacteria > Bacillati > Actinomycetota > Actinomycetes > Actinomycetes bacterium. The sequence goes on along the minus strand of JAHZLH010000066.1, from coordinate 86,651 downwards.
CTGCAGTCTGAACTCGATTCTGGCAACTACGACACAGTCATCACCGAAGTCCGCGACTGGATCGATGACGACGCTTCGGCGGCCTTCTCCGATGCCACCGTGAAGCGCTGGTTGGGGATGCGGTGGAAAGACCTGTTCATTACCGAAGCGGCGCAAGACTCGGATGCGCTTAAGACCGCTAGCAAACCCGCTGGTTTGGCCCGAGTAGTACCCAGGATCGGCTCGGACAAGCGCAGCGATCGGCAGAAGATCGCCGACCGCTTCCTCAAGGGTGTCTCTGCCGCAGACTGGGAAGAGGAACTGCCACCGGTAGATATCGAGATCAATAACACCTCGCTGTTGCTGGTCCCGGGCCTACTTTCCGGCCTCCTGCATCCTCGGGCCCATGCCTTCGTGGACGAGGCGCCGATGTTGGAGGAAGAACGCGGTTGGCGGACGCTACGTTGTGACGCTCATCCTTTCCGTGGCTGCGAAGCCAATAACGAGGACATCTTGGCATCGTTGGAGCGAGGTGAAGGTTTCACTGCAGATCAGCGACCGATCGAGAACCCGGAGCCGCCGGAGAAGGTCTGGATCATCGGCTACAGCAAGGGCGGTCCAGACGTCTTCAACTTCATGGTCAACCACCCCGAATACGCCGATCGCATCGCAGGGGTGTTTACCTGGGCCGGTGCTATGAGCGGCTCGTACACCGCAGATTCCATCTACGATCAGATCAAGGACCTCGATACTCAGGAGATTTCTGATCGTCTGGATCAGTTCCTGCAGTTGATGAATCCCGGTTTCGTGGAGAAAACCACCGGGCTGCGTCGAGTCGACGAGTACGACATCAAGCAGGCTTTCTACGATCTGCGCACCAGCGTTCGGGAGGACTACAACCGCGAGAATGCCGAGAAGATGACGGAGTTAGGGATTCCGATCTTTTCGCTAACCGGTTCCACGACTCCGTTGGAGTCTCCCGCCTTCCAGTTCATGGATACCGTCAAGATGTCGCAGTTCGACGCCAACAACGACATGCAGCTCACGCAGAAGCAGGCCACGATGGACATCCCCATCGCCACTCATATAGCGATGCTGCACGGCCACCACTGGGACATTGCCTACTCGCCATTCCCGGCTCACATGCAGGCCGTCTCGCCGAATTTGGACCACCCATTCCCACGCAAGGCCGCCCTGGCTGCCTCATGGGAGTTGCTGGCTGAACTGGGTTTGATCGACTGACTAGTGCGGTTCTGGTCGGACAATATGCGCCGCCGGAACTAGCGGTGCTCGTTTGCACTGTCGGAACGGCGGCGTAGCGTTGTCCTATGGCCCGTCCTGTCACTGACCTGCAACGTCGGGTTGCCCCACTCAAGGTGGTCTCGGACTACCAGCCGTCGGGTGACCAGCCAGCAGCGATTGCCGAGATCACCGAACGCATTCGAGGCGATAGCCAGGATGTCGTGTTGTTGGGCGCGACGGGTACCGGCAAATCTGCCACGACCGCTTGGATCGTGGAGAAGTTGCAGCGGCCTACCTTGGTGTTGGCGCCCAATAAAACTCTAGCTGCCCAGTTGGCGAATGAGTTTCGTGAGTTGTTTCCCGATAACGCTGTCGAATATTTCGTCTCCTACTACGACTACTACCAGCCGGAGGCATACATCCCCCAGTCCGATACCTACATCGAGAAAGACTCCTCCATTAACGAAGAGGTGGAGCGGCTGCGGCACTCAGCGACTAACTCGCTGCTAACCCGTCGAGATGTGATCGTGGTTGCGTCGGTATCTGCGATCTACGGTTTGGGGACTCCGCAGGAGTATGTCGATCGCATGGTGCGGCTACGAGTTGGTGAGGAAATCGAGCGCAACGCAATGCTGCGCAAGCTCGTGGAGATGCAGTACGTCCGTAACGATGTCAGTTTTCAGCGCGGCACCTTCCGAGTTCGCGGGGATACTGTCGAAATCTTTCCGGTGTACGAGGAGCACCCAGTCCGCGTGGAGATGTTTGGCGATGAGATTGAGCGGCTGATGACCTTGCATCCCGTTACGGGTGAGGTCATCACCGAAGATGAGGAGTTGTACATCTTTCCCGCTACGCACTACGTGGCGGGCCCGGAACGTATGGAACGGGCGCTGCGGGGCATCGAGACCGAGTTGGCGGATCGGCTCGCGGAACTGGAACGGCAGAACAAACTGTTGGAGGCACAGCGGCTGCGGATGCGCACTGACTACGACATCGAAATGATGCGTCAGGTCGGGACCTGTGCCGGAATCGAGAACTATTCCCGTCACATTGATGGCCGCGGCCCCGGCAGCGCACCCAACTGCTTGCTGGACTACTTTCCAGAAGACTTCCTACTGGTGATCGATGAGTCGCACGTCACTGTGCCGCAGATCGGCGGCATGTACGAAGGGGATATGAGCCGCAAGCGGACTCTGGTAGATCACGGTTTCCGGCTCCCCAGTGCCATGGACAACCGTCCGCTGCGTTGGGAAGAGTTCACCGAACGCATCGGTCAGACCATCTATCTCTCGGCAACCCCGGGGCCGTATGAACTCGAGAAAGTAGGAGGTGACGCTGTCGAACAGATCATTCGCCCCACCGGACTACTGGACCCGGAGATCATCCTGAAGCCCACCAAGGGGCAAATCGATGATCTGGTGGCGGAGATTCGGCAGCGCACCGAGCGGGACGAGCGGGTGCTGGTTACGACGCTGACCAAGCGAATGGCAGAAGACTTGACCGCCTACTTGTTGGAGCAGGGGCTGCGGGTGCGTTATCTGCACGCGGAGGTGGACACCATTCGCCGGGTCGAGTTACTGCGGGAACTGCGCCTGGGGGAGTACGACGTGCTCGTCGGGATCAATCTACTGCGTGAGGGCCTTGACCTCCCCGAGGTGTCACTGGTCGCGATTCTGGACGCGGACAAAGAGGGGTTCCTGCGCAGCGAACGTAGCCTGATTCAGACCATCGGTCGAGCCGCCCGCAATGTCTCCGGCCAAGTGCACATGTATGCCGACGAGATGACTGATTCGATGCAGTTCGCGATCGATGAAACTAACCGGCGGCGCGCCAAACAGACCGCATATAACGAAGAGAATGGCATCGATCCGACGCCATTGCGGAAGAAGATCGCAGACATTACCGACCTGTTGGCACGAGAGGACGAAGATACTGCGACGCTGCTGGGCTCTGCGCGGGTGCAAAGCCGCGGTAAGGGTCGCGGTGCTATGGCTGCGGCGATTCCAGAGCGACCCACGCGCAGTCTTGCGGAGTCGGAGCTTGCCGAATTGATTGAACAACTCACCCAGCAAATGCACACTGCGGCAGAAGAGCTGCAGTTCGAGATGGCAGCGCGCTATCGCGATGAGATCCGTTCGCTGAAGCAAGAACTCCGCGGTATGCAGGAAGCCACCTGAACGGTTGGTGGCAATTTCAGGCTCAGGGCGACTCGCAAGTTGACCACGCCTAGACTGCGAAATACCGCGAGTACCAGTCGATGGTGGATGGGAAAGCGGATGAGTGGGAGTAAGACATGTCGAGACTTTCTAGCCGCCTGCTAGCGGTACTTTCCGCGCTGTTCATGACTGGCGGTGTGCTTCTAGCGGCCGGGCCTGCGCAAGCAGACAAGAACGTATTCTTTGAGACCAAGAACGGCAAGGTGAGTTGCGAAATGACCAAGGGAAAATCGTTGGGCACGCAGGTGTTTTGCCTTGTCATGGGCAACAAGGTCAAGTCGGCGACGCTAGCGAAGAACGGCGATGTCGAGAAGTGCAAGGGTGTGAAGTGCGCTGCAAACCCGCCCGAGGACATCGGCGTTCTCATGCCGAAGGAAAAGGAGAAGGTCGGTCCGTTCACCTGTCGGGCAAAGTCGAAGAAGGCGGTAGTCTGCAAGGTCACCAAGACGGGTGCCGGGTTCAAAATGAACTCCAAGGGCAAGATTGACATCGTCGCTGGGGCGCAGCCGTAGTCACGGGAGCAGTTGCTCACCTTTGTACCGGTCACACCAGTGAGTGGGCGGGATTGATTTCCGCTTACTGGGCAGATGCGGGCAAATCGGGCAACTAGCGGCGGGCGTGCTCCTGCCGGGCTAGCCTCGCGGTGTGGTATTCCCCCTAAACTCGGGACGCGTGACGGTGGCCGTTCTCCTTGGAACAGCCCTAGTCATGGGTTCCACGCCATTCGCAGCCGCGGGGGATGGGGCTGCGCCGACGGCCACGGCGACCGATCTGACTGCGGTTGAGACGACGTTGGACAACGTTCGCTACAAGTCCATGTACCTGCGCCATCAAGAGGCGTTGGCCGAAGCGGAGGCGGAACGCCTGGCGCAAGTTCGAGCAGAGCGCAAAGCCCGGAAGTTAGCCCGCAAACGTGCCACTGAGCGCAAGGAACGGCGCGAAGTACGTCGGGCTCGGAAGGAAGCGAAGCGGCTAGCACGGCTGGCTCGTCCCTCCGGTGGCCTCATTGTCGGCGATAGTGTTTCCATGGGTGCCGAGCAGTGCCTGACTCCGATGGGGTACTGGTTGGATTCTGAGGTGGGGCGGCAGTTCCCCGTGGGACTGCAACGGTTGCGAGCGCAAGCCGCGAAGGGGTTGCCAGACACCGTTGTGATTCATCTTGGTACGAATGGGCCCTTCACACTTGCCGGATTCCAAGAAGCGATGTCCTTGGTCGCGGACCGAGATCGAGTGGTGTGGGTAACGATCGCGCTACCGGAGCAGCCGCAATATGAATTCCGAGATTCCGTGAATCAAATGATTCGGCAGCAGGCTGCCCGATACGAGAATGTTCGGCTGGCGGATTTTGCGACCGCAGCCGCTCAGCATCCAGAGTGGTTCTACGAGGACGGTGTTCACATCAACAGTGCTGGCTGCGTTGGTTTCGCCCAGATCGTGAACGAGGCCGTCACGTCATCGCTCTCGTAGCGTAAGCAACGCACGACGGGGTGTGCTTGCGAGTCGAGAGCCTCGCTGTACGCCTGCTGAGGCGCGCTAGGTCTTAGGAAAGAGCTGGCTCCAGATGACTTTGCGGGCCGGCGCAACATCATCGGCCGGCACCGTGACCCGGTAGCCGTCACTTTGATCCGAGATACTGGCTTCGTAGCCAGCATCTTTGAGTTGCTGAGCGACTCGGTGGGCATCTGCCCATGACATCGGACCAATAATCGGGGCCTTGATTGGGTCAGGTTCGTCGGGATCGGGCTTGTTGTCGAAACCAGCGCGTTTCAGCATCCAAATCACAAACAGCAGTCCGAGCAGCGCAAACATCGGCCCGAAGGCGTACGAAAACGAGTTCCACTCTGGCATGTATCTAGTGTGCTCCACCTGAAGAGATTCAGCCACGTGGGGAAGGCGTCTTCCCCGTTGTATCCGCAAATCTTTCTCGCTGCCGCCGCTGCCGGAAACCGACTCTGAGGGGGCAGCCTGCGAGTGGCCGGAATTTCTTGGCAACTGGACCTAGTCGAGGTGCAGGCATGTCAGAATGTGCTGCACAAAGCGGCTCACGCCGCCGACACGGCTGGTAGATCTATGGGCGCTGCACTCGGCAAAGTCGGCGCTTTTTGCGTTCGGTTTCGCTGGCCAGTTATTGCTGTATGGATCATCCTCGCTTTTGGCCTGACCGCTCTGACCGGCGTGTTAGGTCCCACCACGAACAATTCGGTCACGCTGCCGGGCACGGAAAGCCAGGCGGCGACCGACCTGCTGACCAAAGAGTTTCCGCCGCAGCAAAATGGCACTTCTCCTGCGGTGTATTACGCGGCTAGCGGCAAAGTGGACGACGGGGGCAAGAACCAGCAGGCGATCACCGATGCCTACAAGGCACTCAAACAACAAGACGGGGTCTATTCGGTCACGAACCCTTTCAAGCAGCCGGAGGCAGGGCTGGTCAGTGAGGATGGCAAATACGCCTTCATCCCGATCTTGCTGTCGTTGGATTCCCAACAGCTCACGGAGTCTGCGGCAGAGCGAATCAATCGGGTAGCGATAGCAGAGCCGACCAAAGTGGGTCTACAGGCAGCAGTCGGTGGCCCCATCGGCAGCGTGCTTTCGCAGCCGGATACCGCCAACAGTGAAAAGTTGGGCATTATCGCCGCTGGCATCATCCTCGCGGTGTCGTTTGGCAGTTTGGTGGCGATGGGTATGCCGCTGCTATCAGCGGTCTTTGGTCTGCTGCTGGGTCTCGCCGGAATCTGGCTACTAGGAACTGTGGTCGACACGCCTTCCATCGGCGTGACGATTGCCCGCATGATCGGATTGGGCGTAGGGATCGACTACGCACTCTTCCTAGTAAGCAGGCATCGACAATATGTCCTGGCGGCGGGGCTATCGCCAAAAGTCGCCGCAGGTCGGGCGGTTGCCACTAGCGGCGGTGCCATCATCTTCGCTGGCGGCACCGTCGTTATCGCACTGGTCTCGCTACATGTTGCCCAGATCCCGTTCATTGCCGCACTGGGGCTTGCCGCCGCCGTTTCGGTAGTCGGCGCGGTACTGGCCGCGATTACCTTGCTGCCAGCTGTCTTGGGTGCACTTGGTCACGGCATCAACTTCTTGCGGTTGCCGCTGGTCGGGCGCAGCACTGGTCACCCGATAGCGAGTCGCTGGGCGGCTGTTATCACGAAACGTCCGCTCATCAGTACGGTTATCGCTGCCGGACTATTGCTGCCAATAGCGGTTCCGGTGGCCACGATGACCCTGGGGCAAGAGGACTTGGCAGTGTCGCCGCCGGGCAGCTCAGAGCGGGACGCCTTTGATCTGATGTCCGACGGTTTCGGACCCGGGTACAACGGTCCGCTGCTGGTGGCGGTGAGCATGACCCCGGCTGCTACCCCCAGCAACAAGTACGAGAACCAATACAACGAAGCGATGGCGCTGAAGGCCAGTTTGGAGGAGGCGCAGCAAACGTTGCCGGCGGAGGAGGCCGCGCTGGAAGCACAGGAGGCGGAGCTGGAGCAGCAAGCGGCGACGCTGGCCGCACAGGCTGCAGTCCTGGCTGCCACGGCCAAGGCGCTTGCGGCGGCAGAATCGGAACTCAAGAGGCAAGCAGCGAAACTCGAGCGGGAATCCGAAGTCTTCCGGTCAGCTGCACAGGCGTTGGAAAAGCAGGCGAAGGACCTCCTAGCGGAGGCAGACCAGGCCGTCGCTCGGGAAATTACCTTGGCGCTGCGGTTGGGAAAGAATCTCGTCGAACAGCGACTGGTCGAGGACGCACTGGCGCAGCCGACCGATCCCGCAGTGATCGCGCTGCTGGAAAAGGAACTTTCCCGACTGCAGCAGCAGGCTGCTGATCTGCAGCAGCAGATTGAGGCCCTCGCCAATCAGCTGTCACCGCAGGGCAGAGCGATTGTGGCAGCGGAGCAGGAACTCATTGCCGAGGCGGTAGCGGTTGCGGCCGCGATTGCAGCCCTAGAGCAAGCGATTGCTCGCAGCAGCGATCCTGCCGTCACTCGGCTACTTCAGCGAGCCTTGGCTGCAGCGGAAGAGCGGCAACAGCAAATCGACCAAGAATTGGCGGAAAATCTCGCCAACTTGTCGCCTGCGGACCGGGAGATCCTGAGCGAGTTGCGAGCGCTGGTGCGAAGGCTGGTCGTCAACGAAGCGCGCCAGCGGGAACTGGAACTCCGCATTAGTGCGGCGACCGATCCGGTAGTGCGTGCTGTGTTAGAGCGGGAGTTGGATCGACTGCAGCAACAGGAAGTGCAGTTACGAGCCGAACTAGCGGCCAACACGACGAAGTTGCAGCGATTGCGGCGGCAAGCCGACGAACTGCTGGCGGAAGTGGCAAGGCTGGAAGCGCAGGCTGCCGACCTAGCCCAGCAGGCAGTCGACCTCGCCGAGGCGGAGGAACAACTTCTGGTGGAAGCGGTGGAGATTGCGGAAGCGGCGCGGGAACTAGCCGCTGCGGAAGCCCAGTTGGAAGCCGAAGCTGCCGCGCTGCAGGCGAGCGCTGATGAACTGCAGGCCGAGGCAGCCGAGGCACAAGCAGAGCAGGAGCAAGCAGAGAAGTTGCAGAACAAGCTCACTAAGGAGTTGACGGCCGCTGGTGGCGACCCACGTGGCACCGACCCCCGGATCGTGAAATTGCAGCAAGCGTTAGCAACTCCCGACGACGTCGATCTGGTGACTCCGCCACAGATTAACGACGCCGGGACCGCATTAACTATGAGCGTGATCCCGAAGAGTCGGCCGGCGGCACCGGAGACTGCGAACCTGGTCGAGCAGGAGCGCAATGACATCATTCCGGCTTCGCTGTCGAAAGGGATGACCGCGAACGTCGGCGGGACTACCGCCGCCAACATTGATCTTGCCGCGATGATTAGCGCCAAGATGCTACTGGTCATCGTGACGGTGATCCTGCTCAGTTCGCTGTTGCTGCTGATTGCTTTTCGTTCGCTACTCATCCCGCTCCAGGCGGCTTTTGCGAACCTGCTGGCCGCCTTGGCCTCGTTTGGTCTGGTAACGGTGATCTTCCAGTGGGGCTGGGGATTGAGTCTCATTGACTTGCCCAGCCAATACGGCACGGTGCCCGTGATCAGCTATGTGCCGTTGATGATGTTTGCTGCGCTGTTCGGTTTGTCCATGGACTATCAGGTGTTCCTGATGAGCACGATTCAGGGCGAACATGCTTCGGGTAAGTCACCTCGGGACGCGGTGCGCGCCGGCGTCGCTGGCGCTGCCAAGGTCATCGTTACCGCGGCGCTCATCATGATGAGTGTCTTTGGCAGCTTCATCATCAACCCGGATCCGGTCGTCAAACAGTTTGGCGTGGGCCTGACCGCGGCAGTGGCATTTGCGGCCTTCCTGGTATTGCTACTAGCACCGGCCCTCCTGATTTTGTTCAACCACGCGACTTGGCGACTACCCAGGTTCCTCGATCGGATATTGCCTGATCTTGACCTGGAAGGCCGAGCATTGGAACGGAGGCTCGCAGAGGAGGCAGCGGAACCAGCGGCCGCCGTTGAGGACCCGGCCGCAGATTAGCGCCGCTGGTTGCGCATCTGCGGCCGGGTCCTAGCCCAGACTCCGAATCCGCCGATTCGCGTCTCGCAGTTACCCTGGGAGAATCTACCGGGACTACACGAGTCGCGCTTAACTGCGGAGGATTCCTTGGTTGAAGGCAAGCGAAAAAAGACGACCACCGGAAAGACTCGCGCCGGCAGTGGAGCCCAGTTCGATCAGCTCACGGTGCGAGGTGCTCGAGAGCACAACCTCAAAGACATTTCCGTCGATCTGCCACGCGACGCCCTCATCGTCTTCACGGGCCTATCCGGGTCAGGCAAATCCAGTCTCGCGTTCGACACCATTTTTGCCGAAGGCCAGCGACGCTACGTCGAGAGCCTGTCGGCCTATGCTCGACAGTTCCTGGGTCAGATGGACAAGCCTGACGTTGATTTCATCGAGGGGCTGAGCCCGGCAGTTTCGATTGATCAAAAGTCGACCTCTCGCAATCCGCGATCCACCGTGGGGACGATCACCGAGGTCTATGACTACCTCCGCTTGCTATTTGCTCGCATCGGCAAGCCGCACTGTCCGGTGTGTGGCGATCCGATTCAGCGACAGACGCCGCAGCAGATCACCGACCAAGTGCTCGACCTACCGGAACGCACCAAGTTCCAAATTCTCGCACCGCTGGTGCGGGAGCGTAAGGGCGAGTACGGCGAGATGTTTCGCACCTTGCAGTCCCAGGGCTACGCCCGGGTGCGAGTGGACGGTGTGCTGCATCCGCTATCCGAGCCACCGACGCTGAAGAAGCAAGAGAAGCACACCATCGAGGTGGTGGTGGATCGGCTGGTTGTCCGTGACAACGCTCGACAGCGGATTACTGACTCCGTTGAGACGGCCTTGGAGTTGTCCGGCGGCATCATCACCCTGGACTTTGTTGACCTCGCCGAAGACGACCCGAATCGGGAACGCACCGTGAGCGAACATTTGGCTTGTCCCCGGGACGGGTTGAGTTTTGAGGAGTTGGAGCCACGGTCGTTCTCGTTCAACTCACCCTTTGGCGCCTGCCCAGACTGTTCCGGTTTGGGGACCAAGATGGAGGTCGATCCGGAACTCATCGTGCCCGATGAATCGCTCACGCTTGATGAAGGCGCGATCAGTGTATGGAGCTCCGGGCACATGTCCGAGTATTTCGCCCGAGTACTGCGGGCGTTGACTGCCGACATCGGTGGTGACATGACGACGCCTTGGCGGGAGTTACCGGCGCCAGTACGTCGCGTAATCCTGCACGGTCAGCGCAAGAAAGTGACGGTTCGTTACCGCAATCGTTACGGTCGGGAGCGCAGCTACCAGGCAAAGGTGGAAGGCGCGATCCCGTTCGTGCAACGGCGTTACACCGAGGCCGAGAGCGACTCCGCCCGTGATCGGTTCGAGGGCTACCTGCGTCCGGTGCCATGTGAATCCTGTGACGGCCGGCGGCTGAAGCCGCTGTCGCTGGCGGTGACGATTGACGGTCGCAGTATTGCTGAGATCGCCTCACTGCCCATCGGAGACTGCGCTGAAGTGCTGGTAGACCTGCAACTGACGGATCGGGACCAGGCGATCGGTGAACGAGTGCTCAAAGAGATCAATGAGCGACTACGGTTCCTGCTCGATGTGGGCCTGCACTATCTGACCCTGGATCGGGCCGCTGGCACGCTAGCCGGCGGCGAGGCGCAGCGCATTAGGCTGGCAACTCAAATTGGCTCCGGGCTGGTGGGAGTTCTCTACGTGCTGGATGAACCCTCTATTGGGTTGCATCAGCGGGACAATCGTCGGTTGATTGACACGTTGGTCCGGTTACGCGACCTAGGCAATACCCTCATCGTGGTAGAGCACGACGAGGACACGATTCGCACCGCCGACTGGGTGGTCGATATTGGCCCGGGAGCCGGGGAGCACGGTGGCCAAGTCGTGGTCAGCGGTCCGGTCAAGAAGTTGTTGACTGCTAAGGATTCGGTCACCGGTGACTACCTCGCGGGTCGGCGGGAGATCGAGGTGCCGGAGATCCGTCGTCCGATGGATCCGGATCGGCTGATTCGCGTGGAGGGGGCGCGCGAGCACAATCTGCAAAACGTCTCCGTGGACTTCCCGCTGGGTTGCCTGGTAGCCGTCACTGGAGTGAGCGGTTCCGGCAAATCCAGTCTCGTCAATGACGTGCTGTTCTCGGTGTTGAGTCGAGAGATCAACTCCGCGCGCGTGGTACCTGGCCGACACAAGCGGGTCCGCGGTTTGGAACATATTGACAAGGTGGTGCATGTCGATCAGAGTCCGATCGGTCGCACGCCGCGATCCAACCCGGCCACCTACACTGGCGTCTTCGATCACATTCGCAAACTGTTTGCCCAGACCCAAGAAGCCAAGATCCGCGGCTACTTGCCCGGTCGGTTCTCCTTCAACGTGAAGGGTGGCCGCTGCGAAGCCTGCTCCGGTGACGGCACCCTGAAGATCGAGATGAATTTCTTGCCCGACGTCTACGTCCCGTGCGAGGTGTGCCACGGGGCGCGCTACAACCGGGAAACCCTAGAGGTGCACTACAAACACCGCACCATTGCCGACGTCTTAGACATGCCGATCGAGGAAGCGCTGGAGTTCTTCGAAGCAGTGCCAGCGATTGCCCGACACTTGCGCACCTTGGTGCAGGTAGGACTTGGGTACGTACGCATGGGGCAACCAGCCACCACTCTGTCCGGGGGTGAGGCCCAGCGGGTCAAGCTGGCGGCTGAACTGCAAAAGCGATCCACCGGGCGAACGATCTATCTGCTGGATGAGCCCACGACGGGATTGCACTTCGAGGACATCCGCAAACTTCTCGGCGTGCTGCAGTCCTTGGTGGATAAAGGCAACACCGTCCTAGTGATTGAGCACAATCTGGACGTCATCAAGACCGCAGACTGGATCATTGACATGGGTCCGGATGGCGGCTCCGGTGGCGGCACGGTGGTAGCAACGGGGTCGCCTGAGCAAATCGCAACGGTGTCGGAGTCGCACACCGGCCAGTTTCTCGGCCCACTGCTGAGCCAAAGCCGGAAGTCGCGGTAGGAAATATTCCGGCTCCGTGTAAGGCTTAGGTCATGACTGACTCTGACAACCGATCTGAATCGGGAATCGACCGTCGCACCGTGCTCTTGGGAACCGGTGCCGTCGGTGCCGCTGGAATCTTGGCCGCTTGCGGTGGCTCTGATACCACCGAGTCCGCTGGCGGGGAAACCCCGGACACGACGGCAAGCACGGACGTGCCGAGCAGCCCCACCAAGATCGTGAGCACCGCTGACGTGCCGGTCGGTGGCGGCATCGTCGTCGAAGAAAAGATGGTGGTCGTGACTCAGCCCACCGAAGGAGAGTTCAAGGCTTTCACCTCAACCTGCCCTCACCAAGGCTGCACCGTTGGTGAGGTAACCAGCGAGGAAATCATTTGCCCGTGCCACGGATCAGCGTTTTCGACAACCACCGGTGAGGTGTTACAGGGGCCCGCCACCGTTGGGCTAGCTCAAGTAGCTGTGGATATCGAAGGCGACGAAGTCGTCAGCAAGGCCTAAGGTTCGCTTGCGCAGCACGACTGCAGCGGCCAAGCGTCAAAACAGTTAGCGTGGGTCTCCCGCTACCGCGAGCGTTGTCTGAGTGATCATCTGCGCCCGCGTCCGGTAACCATTGTGGGTTGCATGCACCCCGTCGCCGCGCAGCAGCCAGCCGGAGGAGTGAGTTTTGCGAGCCCAGTCCACCACATGCAGCCGCTCTCGGTTGCGGTCCATGGTGCGCAGCATGCTGTTGACCCGGTCGTAGCCGCCGGGGCGGCGTAGCGTCAGCCAAATGACATCGCGCCGCGGTCCCGCCAATCGCAGCGAGCGGCGGACGTGATTGCGGATGGCGCCGGGATCGGGGGCATCATTAGTGCCCAGCGCAACAACCCATACCTGGGACCTACGTGCGCGCGGATCTTTCGCCATTCGAGCGAGACCGGTGGTGGTGTGGCGGCCGATGGCCGCATCCACCGTGGTGCGGCGAACCTTGCCACTTAACTGCGAACGCAGCGGCGCTGCCGACCCTACGGTCAGTGAGTCGCCTTGGACGTAGACCCGGGTTTTGGCCCATTGGCGTTTTTCGGCTTTGGTCGCGGCCGCCGCCGGGGGAGCAACTCCCACGGCAGCCGTCATCGCGCTCACCGCCATCGTGGCGGCAGCAGCGGACGCGGCAAATCGCCGAGTTCGAAAACGCAAAACCATAATCGACAGCGTGACTGGTTTCGCAGAACCTTCAACTGCGTGTCGTGGTGATCTTGCTCACGGTAGTAATTTTCCGGTGTCGTGAGCGACCGATAGGCTGGAGAAATGTCGGTTTCCGGAAATTCCGCCCGCCGCTTTCGTCCGGAAACCGGATCAATTCCGGTTGAGCCAGGCGTCTATCGGTTTCTGGATGAGCACGGGCAAGTTCTGTACGTGGGCAAGGCCCGCAACCTGCGATCGCGGCTGAACAGCTACTTTGGTGACCCAGCGGGGATGCACCGACGGACCGCAGCCATGGTGGCGGCAGCAGCTGACGTGGATTGGACAGTCGTCAGCACCGAGGTAGAAGCGCTGCAGCTGGAGTTCAGTTGGATCAAGGAGTTCGAACCGCGGTTCAACGTCAAATACACCGATGACAAGTCCTATCCGTTCTTGGCGATCACCATGGCTGAAGAGTTCCCGCGGGTGACGGTGATGCGAGGGGCCAAGCGCAAAGGAGTGCGCTATTTCGGTCCCTACTCTCATGCCTGGGCGATCCGGGAGACCGTGGATCAGTTGCTGCGGGTGTTCCCGGTGCGCACCTGCAGCAAAGGGGTGTTCCGTCGAGCTGCCGCTGCCCAGCGGCCCTGCCTACTGGGCCATATCGGCAAATGCAGTGCGCCGTGTGTCGGCCAGGTAACACCGGAGGAGCACCGCGAGATCGTGAACGGGTTCGCGGCGTTCGTTGCCGGTGGTGGCGAATCGATGATGAAGGACATCGAGCGTGGCATGAAGCGTTCCGCTGCCGATCAGGACTATGAGACAGCTGCTCGGCTGCGGGATGACTATTTCGCGATGAAGCGAGCGCTGGAGCGCAATGCAGTGGTGTTGCCGGAGCGGACTGAGGCTGATTTGTTTGCGCTAGTTGCCGATGAACTGCAAGGTGCGGTGCAGATCTTCCACGTCCGAGGCGGCCGGATCACTGGCCAGCGCGGCCTGATTTTGGATCGCACCTTGGACCTTGACGACAGCGAACTCATGGAGCAGGCACTACTGCGGCAGTACGGGGATGCTGAGGAGGCGGATATCCCCACGGAAATCCTGGTGACTCATGTGCCGCCGGGGGAAGCCAGCCTGATGAGTTGGCTACGTAAGCGCCGTGGCGCCAAAGTTCGTATCCGCCAGCCTCGCCGCGGTGCGAAGCGGGCGCTGATGGAAACAGTGGAACGCAATGCAGCGCAGTCATTGAATCTTCACAAGCGTCGCCGGGTAGGCGACCTCACCGCTCGGGCGCGGGCCCTGGAAGATCTGCAGCAGGCCTTGGGTTTGGCGAGTGCGCCGTTGCGGCTAGAGGGCTACGACATTTCCACGCTGCAGGGGCAAGACACCGTCGGCTCGATGGTGGTGTTCGAAGATGGTGTGCCGCGGACATCGGACTACCGACGATTCACGGTGTCTAGCGACAACGCCTCCTCCGACACTGCGGCCCTGGCTGAAGTGCTGACTCGCCGGTTTCGCCGCTACCTGAGCGAACGGGCGGAGGCTAGTGACATTGAACTCGATCTGTCCGATGAATCGTCCGGACCGACCAAACGCCGTAGCTTCGCCTACCCACCACAGCTAGTTGTAGTGGACGGGGCAGGCGCCCAAGCTGCTGCCGCGCAACGAGCGCTCGAAGAACTCGGTATCGACGACATCGCAGTGTGCGGCCTAGCGAAACGGTTAGAGGAAATCTGGCTGCCTGGATCCAAAGAGCCAGTGATCCTGTCTCGCTCCAGCGAGGCGCTGCATTTGTTGCAGCATCTGCGCGACGAAGCGCATCGGTTTGCGATTGCCGGGCACCGCAACCGTCGCATGGCTCGCGCTCGAGTCAGCGCGCTGGATGGTATTCCGGGACTCGGCCCGGCTAAGCGCAAAGCCCTGCTCCGCCAACTCGGCTCCGTCAAGAAGATCCGGGCGGCTAGCGCTGCGGAACTCGCGGAGGTGCCCGGAATCGGGCCGATCTTGGCCGAATCAATCCTGGCGCACCTGCATTCGGACAGCGAGCAACCCACTCCGGCGGCTAATCTGAGCACCGGCGAGATCATCGACCCCAATCCGCAGGAGACCGATGGCACACAGTCCTGAATCTGGTTCGCGACCGGAAGTCGTGCTGGTGACCGGCATGTCCGGTGCCGGTAAATCTACGGCTGCCCGGGCATTGGAGGACCTAGGTTGGTTCGTCATCGACAATTTGCCGCCGCCGCTGCTCGCCGAGGCAGTCGCATCGGCCCCGCGGGACAGTTCCATCACCGGTCTGGCGGTTGTGGTCGACGCTCGCAGTGGTGACGTGTCCGCGGCACTGCAGGAGGAACTGACTCGGCTGCGCACCGACGGCAGCGATGTCCGGTTGCTGTTCTTGGAGGCCAGCGATGAGTTGTTGGTCCGCCGATTCGAGAGCAGCCGTCGACCACATCCGCTGCAGGCCGATGGCCGAATCCTGGATGGCATTGAGAATGAACGGCAACTGCTCTCGGACCTACGCGGTGAAGCGGATCTGGTCATTGACACCACCCGACTGAATGTTCACGATCTACGTCGTCGGGTGGAGTCGGCGTTTCCAGATGAAGACAAGATTCAGTTGCGTGCCACCGTGATGTCCTTTGGGTTCAAGTACGGAATACCGGTAGACGCCGATGTCGTCCTCGATGCCAGGTTCTTGCCTAACCCATACTGGGAGCCGACCTTGCGGGAACGTACCGGGCTCGATGGCGCGGTGAATGACTATGTAGTGCAACGTCCGGAAGCACGAGAATTTCTCGACGGAGTGACTGGAATGTTGGATACCGTCGCGGACGGTTTCCTCCGCGAGGGCAAGCGCTATATCACCATCGCGGTGGGCTGCACTGGCGGCAAACATCGCTCCGTTGCGCTGGCGGAAAACTTGAGTGTGCGGCTGGTCAAGGCGGGAATGGAAACACTGGTCACCCATCGCGATCTGGGGCGAGAATGAGCGGCCGCCGCCAGTCGCCCACTCGGCACGGTCCCCGAGTCGTCTGTATCGGTGGCGGACACGGTCTGGCGGCAACGCTGCGGGCGATGCGCCGCGTATCGGACAACATCACTGGTGTTGTGGGGGTGTCGGACGATGGCGGCTCTTCCGGTCGGCTACGAGACGAGTTTGGGCTACTCCCGCCGGGCGATCTGCGGATGGCTTTGGCGGCCCTCTGCGGTGATGACACCTGGGGGCGCACTTGGAGTCGAGTGGTCCAGCACCGGTTCGACGGCAGTGGCGAGCTGGAGGGTCATGCGCTGGGCAATCTGCTGATAGCCGCCCTCTGGGAGGAAACCGGCGATGTCGTGTCCGGATTGGACTGGGTAGCGTCCTTGCTGGACGCTCAGGGGCGGGTATTGCCCGTCTCGCTATCACCACTGCAAATCGTGGCAGACATCAGCGGCACTGACCTCGCTCGGCCTGACGACGTGGCGCAGGTGCATGGTCAGGTGGCGGTGGCGACCTCGCCGGGGCAGGTCGAGCGCATCTGGGTGGAACCCTTGAATCCCGTTGCCTGTGCTGAGGCCGTTGAGGCGGTAGAAAGCGCCGACGTCATCATCCTTGGGCCAGGCTCGTGGTACACCTCGGTGATCGCACCACTGCTGGTACCGGAGCTACTGTCGGCGGTACGCAACAGCAGCGGGCGACGAATCTTGGTTTTGAACCTAGTCGCGCAGCGCGGCGAGACCAGTGGCTTCACCCCCGGTCGTCATCTACAGGCGCTGGTTGACCAGTTTGGTGACTTTCCGGTCGAGGTCGTGATTGCTGATCCGCGGGCCGTCACCGATTCAGCTGCGCTGGCGAAGTCGTGCGAAAAACTGCTCGGCGCGGAGTTGTCCCTGCGCCATGTCACCTCTACAAACGCCGGATCTGGGGTTCACGATCCAGATTTACTGGCCGCGGCCTTCGCGGATTCGATCGGGCGTGGCAAGATGCCTCCATGGCATTGACCTCCGATGTAAAGGATGAACTCAGCCGGGTGCAGGTAACTAAGGCCTGCTGCCGAAAAGCTGAAGTGGCTGCGATGCTGCGAGTGGGGGGCCATTTGCACGTCATCAACAAGCAACTGGTTGTTGAGGCTGAGTTCGATACCGGCACGATTGCGCGCCGAGTGCGTTCCAATATCGCTGACCTCTACGGCCACGAGGTCGTGATGTCCGTAGTTCAGCCCACTGGTCTTCGGCGCAATGCCCGCTACGCGGTGCGGGTCGTCGATGGCGGCGAGTGGCTTGCTCGTCAGGTGGGTTTGGTGGACGGCCGTGGTCTGCCGGTACGGGGCATGCCACCGTCAGTGGTATCGGGAGCGCCCTGTGACGCTGAAGCAGTTTGGCGGGGAGCATTCCTGGCTCGTGGTTCGCTGACTGAGCCCGGGCGGTCCTCCGCGCTGGAGATCACCGCGCCCAGCCAAGAGACCGGTCTCGCGCTTGTTGGGGCCGCTCGACGTCTCGGAATAGCAGCAAAGGGCCGCGAGGTGCGTGGCACCGATCGCGTTGGGGTGCGCGACGGCGAGGCGATTGGCGACATGCTTACCCGGATGCAGGCTCATCAGTCGCGGCTGGTCTGGGAGGAGCGGCGGATGCGTCGGGAGGTTCGAGCCACCGCTAACCGGCTGGCGAACTTCGATGACGCCAACTTGCGCCGCTCAGCGCGAGCGGCCGTGGCGGCCGGTGCCCGGGTCGAACGCGCACTGGAAATCCTGGGCGACGACATTCCTGATCATCTGCGCGAGGCTGGCAAACTTCGTATCGAACACCGGCAAGCGAGCTTGGAAGAACTTGGATCGCTGGCATCACCGCAACTCACCAAGGATGCAATCGCCGGTCGGATCCGGCGGCTGTTGGCGATGGCGGACAAGCGGGCTGCGCAAGAGGGGATACCTGGCACCGAGGCCAGCCTCACTGAGGACATGCTGGACGACTGACACCGGGTGCGACTCCCACTAGGGCGTTCGCTAGGGTCGGTTGACATCCGCCACCGCACCGGATGGCGGGACCAGTGACTAGGGAGCGCCAGTGAGCATTCGAGTGGGCATCAATGGTTTCGGTCGTATCGGCCGCAACTTCTATCGGGCTGTGGATCTGCAACAGTCGCAGGGCTTTGTTATCAACGCGCTGTTGTCGCTGACCGGCGAGAGTATTGAGATCGTCGCGGTCAACGATCTCACCGATACCCGCACATTGGCCCACTTGCTGAAATACGACTCGCTTTTGGGTCCGCTGAATCGCGAAGTCAGCCATACCGAGGACACCATCAAGGTAGATGACAAAGAGATTCGGGTCATGGCCGAGCGCGATCCCGCCAATCTTCCATGGGGCGACTTGGGTGTGGACCTGGTCATCGAGTCCACCGGATTCTTCACCGGCCGGGAGGCAGCCAGCAAGCACCTAGCCGCTGGTGCCAAGAAGGTGCTGATCTCTGCGCCAGCAAAAGATCCCGACGTCACCGTGGTGATGGGGGTCAATCACGCTGACTACGATCCAAAGACCGACGACATCATCTCCAACGCTTCGTGCACGACCAACTGTCTCGCCCCGATGGCTATGGCCATCAATGATGCTTTCGGTATCGAACAAGGGCTGATGACCACGATTCACGCCTACACCAACGATCAGGTGATCTTGGATGCACCGCACAAGGACTTGCGTCGTGCTCGCGCTGCTGCGCTGAGCATGATCCCGACCACCACCGGGGCGGCTCGGGCGATCGGGTTGGTGCTGCCGGAACTTAAAGGCAAGCTCGACGGCTACGCCATGCGAGTGCCAGTTCCGACCGGATCCGCCACCGACCTCACCGTGCAACTGGGTAAAGAGGTCAGCGCTGATGAAGTTAACGCTGCCGTTAAGGCACTCGCCGACGGCCCGCTGAAGGGAATCCTGCGCTACACCGAGGATCCGATCGTGTCTGCGGACATCATGACTGATCCCGCCTCCTGCATCTTCGATGCCTCGCTGACCTCGACGATGGGCAATACGGCCAAGGTGCTGGGCTGGTACGACAACGAGTGGGGCTACTCCAACCGACTGGTGGACCTTACCCGCTACGTCGGCGCGACGCTGTAGCGGTCAACTAATGCTCGGCATCGATGATCTGGACGTAACTGGCCGCCGAGTGCTGCTGCGGGTAGACCTCAACGTGCCGATGGCCGATGGCGCCATCACCGATGACGGGCGGATCAGGGCGAGTCTGCCCACGATCACGGCGCTCACTCAACGAGGCGCCCGAGTGATCGTGCTGGCCCATTTGGGGCGACCGAAAGGCGCGCCGGTGCCGGAACTTTCGCTACAGCCAGTCGCGCAGCGCTTGGGGGAGTTATTGCAGCAGCCGGTCAGATTCGTACCGGAACTGACTGGTCCAGCCGCAACCGCGGCAATCGCCGAGATGTCTGATGGGGACGTCTTGGTATTGGAGAACGTTCGGTTCGATTCCCGCGAAACCAGCAAGGACGCGCAACAGCGGTTAGAACTGGCGCAGGAACTCGCGCAACAAGCAGACTGCTACGTCAGTGATGGCTTCGGCGTCGTCCATCGCGAACAGGCCAGTGTGACTGAGATTGCCGGGTTGTTACCGCACGCGGCAGGTTTGCTGGTGGCAGCGGAATCGAAGGTGTTTTCCGGACTGATCACGGGGCCAGCCCGCCCCTTTGCCGTTGTCATGGGTGGGGCAAAGGTCAGCGACAAACTGGCGGTCATCGGCAACCTGCTGGGCTCGGTCGATCAGATCCTGATCGGTGGCGGCATGTGCTTCACCTTCCTCGCCGCGGAGGGCTATTCGGTAGGAGACTCGCTGCTGGAAGCCGATCAAGTCGACACCCTACGCACGGTGCTCGCTGACGCCCGAGCTCGTGGGGTGGACGTGGTGCTGCCGATAGACATCGTGGTGGCGGATCGCTTCGCTGCTGATGCCGAGGTCCAAGTAGTAGCCGCCGACAGCATCCCCGATGGTTGGATGGGAATGGACATTGGTCCGGCATCGATCGAGTTGTTTTCCGGCAAACTGGCGGATGCAGCAACCGTGGTGTGGAACGGTCCGATGGGAGTGTTCGAGATGCCGGCCTTTGCCGCCGGTACCCGAGCGATAGCTGATCAGTTGGCCCAGTCAGCTGCCTTCACCGTGATCGGCGGCGGCGACAGCGCTGCTGCAATCAGGTCATTTGCTATCCCCGATGACCGCTATAACCATGTATCTACCGGTGGTGGCGCTAGTTTGGAATATCTCGAGGGACGCACGCTCCCTGGTCTCGCTGCTTTGGAGGACTAGTGTCCGATCGTAAGCCCGCCATGATGGGCAACTGGAAGATGAACCTCAACCATCTTGAGGCCATTGCGCTGGTGCAGAAGTTGGCGTTTTCGCTGTCTGATGCTGACCTCGATGCTGTCGAGGTGGTGGTGCTACCCCCCTACACCGATCTGAGATCCGTACAGACCTTGATAGACGGCGAAAAATATCGCATCGGCTACGGGGCACAGGACGTTTCGCAACACGAAGCTGGCGCCTACACCGGTGAGGTGTCGGCGGCGATGCTGGCGAAGCTGGGCTGCAGTTACACCTGCGTCGGTCACTCCGAACGGCGGCAGTACCACGACGAGGGTAACGAGATCGTCAATGCCAAGGCCCGGGTAGCGATGGCGAACCAAGTGGTCCCCATCGTCTGCGTGGGGGAGCCACTGTCGATCCGACAGGCTGGTGGCGCGGTGGACTATACCTTGGGTCAGCTCGAAGGCAGTCTTGCTGGTTTGGTGGACATTCTGGGCGATCGGCTGACGTTGGCCTACGAGCCCGTGTGGGCGATCGGCACCGGTGAGGTTGCCACGCCAGATGACGCCCAAGAGGTGTGCGGCGCGATTCGGGAGTTTCTCCGCCGAGAGCACGGCGATGGCACCGCTGACGTAGCTCGGATCCTCTATGGCGGCTCGGTGAAGTCCAGCAACGTTGCGGGGCTGATGGTCATGCCGGACATCGACGGTGGCCTGGTGGGCGGAGCCAGTCTGGATGCCGACGACTTCGCCACAATCTGTAAGTTCCCGCAGCACCCTGCGGCTTGAGCGATGGGCTATCCTTGAGCGCTAGGGACGCTATGAGGAGAGTGTTGTGACCATAGTTTTGCAGATTCTGCTGGTCGTCAGCAGCCTGCTGCTCATTGCGCTAGTTCTGTTGCACAAGGGCAAAGGTGGCGGCCTTTCCGACATGTTTGGTGGCGGTATCAGCAGCAACCTGGGTGGGTCATCGGTTGCGGAGAAGAACCTCGACCGAATCACGGTCATCGTTGCGGTGTTCTGGGTGGCCTCCATCCTTGGCCTCGGTTTGATCGTCAGTTCTGGCGGCTGATTACCGTCGCTCCTGCGACCCGCCGGGCCACATGTGCTGCGAAGATCACCATTGTCTGCCTAAAGTCTGTTGTGCCGGATGATCTTCCGGCGTAACTAGCGAAAGGACGCTCGGTGGTAGGCGGACAGGCTATTCGAGGCAGTCGAATCGGGGCTGGCCCCATGGGCGAAGCCGAGCGGGGCGAGGCTGCTCCCCGCACAGCGGTGTCGTTCTGGTGTGCAAACGATCACGAATCCACTCCCAGCTTCATTGAGGGGGCGAATATCCCGGAGAAATGGGATTGCCCTCGTTGCGGCTGGCCTGCGGGTCAGGATCGGGCGAACCCCCCGGCGCCGCCCAAGATTGAGCCATACAAGACTCACCTTGCCTACGTTAAGGAGCGCCGCAGCGAGGATGACGCTGACGCGATCTTGGATGAGGCGCTGGAAAACCTGCGCAACGAAACCTATTAGCTAGAACGCTACGACCGACGCCGCAGTTCGGCGGGTAGTTGCCCGGCCGCTTCGCTGTCGATCAGCGCGAGGGTGCGCTGTTCACCAACCGCCCCGGAAGCCGGGTGATGGACTGGGTCTGCGCTCTGGGCAAGTGCTTCGGCGAGAGCATCCGCTTTCTCCGCCCCAGCAGCGACCAGCCACACCTCCGCCGCTGAACAGATCAGCGGGAAGGTGAAGGAAATCCGGTTGGGCGGTGGCTTGGGGGAGTCATGCACCGGAACGACGAGCCGGTCGGTCACACGGGTCTCGGCGTGGCCAGGAAAGAGCGAGGCCACGTGCGAGTCGGGTCCGACTCCGAGCATCAGCACATCAAACCGCGGCGTCGTGCGGTTCTGAGTCTCCGCGATGCCAGCTAATTCGGCGGCATGGCCGGCTGCGGCAGCGGCGGCATCGTCACCCCAGGCGCCATCCGAGGCGGGCATGGCATGCACTCGATTGGCATCCACCGGTAGTACGTCGAGCATGGCAGCGCGGGCTTGGGTCTCATTGCGATCGGGATCTCCCGCCGGCAGAAAGCGCTCGTCCCCCCAGTAGAAGTCCACGTTCCGCCAGTCCACCGCGCGGCTTGCCGGGTTGCTCACCACCGCCTGTTGGCTCTTTTGCCCCATGCCGCCACCGGTCAGTACCACCCCGGCGGTACCGGTGGCAGCCTGCGCGTCGACGATCCGGGTAATCAGTCGGGCGGCTACTGAGGCGGCGAGTGATTCGGGATCCGGGTGAACGATCACCTCGACGCTAGCCATCGCCGTTCTCCTCGGTGACAACTCCCACTGCTAGCGGTCCGACCCCTACCTGGTCTAGCGCCTGAAGCGCCTCACCATAGATTTCATCGGGATCCAAGCGACGTAGTTCCTCCAGCATGAGCTCACCCCAGTCCCGTCGCGGTAGCGCGATGGTGGCTGGCGCCTGACCTTCACGCTCCAGGGTTGCGGTACGGCCATCGGGGCGAACGATGGTGATGTCTGACTCGGCAGTGAGCAGTCGGACCTCGGTGATGCCTGGTCCCTCACTTTCGACGACGCTGACCGGCACTTTCAGCCGACTCCCCAGCCAAGCGGCGAGCAGGTGCGCTGCCGCGGTGGCCCAGAGAACATGTACCTCGGCTCCCAGAATCTGAGGGTGGTTCGCATCAAGCGTCGAGGCCAACAACGTGCGCCAACCAGTGATTTGGGTCCACGCCAGATCGGTATCGCCTGGCTGGTAGCCCTCGGCATGCCGCTTCAACGCTGCCACCTGGTCTGGATCTGACATCGCGTTGGTTATTCGGCGTGTGGAATGGGCGCCAATGTCACCCCGTTGCGGAACCTCGGGGGCATCATGTGGCCACCACGCCACGATTGGGGTGTCGGAGAGGAGTAATGGGATGGCAACCGAACCGGCGTGTTCGGCCAGCACGCCGCGGAGCCGCATCACTACTACCTCGCCGGGACCGTCATCACCACCGACGGAGATCTCAGCATCGAGCCGATCGAACTGACTGTCCGGTCGCGGGATGAGGACCAGAATCCGCATCGGATGCTCATGCGCAGCCTGAGTGGCCGCCAGCGTAGCGTCTGCCTGACTGGTCTCATCCGCGAGAATCAGCAGCGTCAACACCATCCCGGTGGCGGGCGCACCCATCCGGTGCCGGAGTCGGGTGATTTCAGCGGAAATATCGTTTCCAGTGGTGTTTTCGAGCCTAATCATGGCCGCCTCCAACTACGCCCATCGTTAGCCATCATTTGGTACGCGGAGGGTGGCCCCCAGCCTCCAGACGCGTACTGTTCCGGTTGCCCTTGTTCCGCCCAGTGCGCGAGAACTGGATCCAAGATCTTCCATGACAGTTCGACTTCGGTGTGCTGCGGGAAGAGTGGTGGCTCGCCCAGCAGTACATCCAAGATGAGCCGTTCGTAGGCCTCGGGGGAGGACTGTGTGAATGATTCGCCGTACTGGAAGTCCATGTTCACGTTGCGAATCTCTCGGCGAGTACCGGGAACCTTCGCGGCGAACCGAACGGTCATACCTTCGTCTGGCTGGATCCGGAACACGATGGCGTTGGAGCCAAGTTCCTTGGCTACCGTATGCGAACTTTGGAACGGCAGGTGCGGCGCGCGTTTCAAGATGACGGCGACCTCGGTCACTCGACGTCCGAGTCGTTTGCCGGTCCGAACGTAGAATGGCACGCCTGCCCAGCGACGATTCTCAATATCCACCCGGATGGCGGCGAAGGTTTCGGTGGTTGAGTCCGCCGGAATACCGTCCTCCTGCAGGTAACCCTTGACTTCCACGCCAGCCTGCCAGCCGGCGGCATACTGGCCGCGAGCGGTGTGCTTGCTCAGATCCGGTGGTAGCACCATGGAACTGAGCACTTTCTCCTTCTCCGCCCGCACGGCTGCGGCGCTGAAGCCCGTCGGCTCCTCCATCGCCACTAGGGCCAGCAACTGGATCAGATGGTTCTGGATCACATCCCGAGCAGCGCCAATACCGTCGTAGTAGCCGGCCCGACTGCCAATGCCGATGTCCTCAGCCATGGTTATTTGGATGCTGTCGACGAAATTGTTGTTCCAAATGGGTTCGTACAGGTTGTTGGCGAAACGAATCGCCAACATGTTCTGCACCGTTTCCTTACCCAGATAATGGTCAATCCGGAAGACCGCATCGGCTGGAAACACACTGTCCACAATCTTGTTCAGATCCTGGGCCGACTGCAGATCGTGGCCGAATGGCTTCTCGATAATGACCCGATTCCATGCCCCTTTGTCTGAGTGAGTTAGCCCAGCGGCCTGCAACTGTTCGGTCACCACCGGGAAAAATCGGGGCGGGATGGAAAAGTAGTAGGCGTGATTACCGCCGGTGCCCCGATTCTGATCCAGTTCACCCAGCACGCGGGCTAACTCTTGAAAAGCTTTCGGGTCGCCTAGATCACCAGCGACGTAGCGAATCCCTTCGGATAGTTGTGCCCAGACCTCCTCGCGGAACTCGGTCCGGGAATGCTCCCGAACCGCATCGTGAACGATCTGGGCGAAATCCTGATTCTCATAGTCGCGGCGGGCGAAGCCCACGAGGGCAAAGTTTGGCGGCAGCAGGCCACGATTGGCGAGATCATAGATAGCTGGCATGACCTTCTTACGGGCCAGGTCGCCGGTTACACCAAAAATGACCATCCCACTGGGTCCGGCGACCCGGGGAAGGCGTAGGTCGCGTCGATCTCGGAGTGGATTGTGGTGGGTCATGGTCATGATGCTGTTGTGTCTCCCCGCTGATTGAGTGCCTGCTGCAGGTTGTCGAGTAGGTTTTCCCAAGCCACGACGAACTTCTCGACTCCTTCGTCTTCGAGCACCTTGAAGACGTCGTCCATGTCGATACCCACTGCGGCGATGTCGGCGAATACTTGCCGAGCATCTTCGATGTTCGGCTTGATGGTGTCGCCCTTGACCTCGCCATGATCGGCGACGGCCTGCATGGTCTTTTCCGGCATGGTGTTCACCACGTCCGCTGTGACAAGGTCCATCACGTAGCGGGTGTCGTCGTAACGGGTGTCCTTCACCCCGGTTGAGGCCCACAGTGGCCGCTGTGGCAGTGCTCCCTTAGCGGCGAGCGCCTGCCAGCGGTCCGAAGCCATCACTTGCTCGAACTCCGCATAGGCCAGTCGTGCATTAGCGATGCCCGCCTTACCACGGAGTTCTTCGGCTTCGGGGGTGCCAATACCGTCGATGCGGTTGTCTACTTCGGAATCGACCCTGCTGACGAAGAACGAGGCGACTGAATGGAGGGTGCTCAGGTCGTGACCGTTATCAGCCGCCTGTTCCAAGCCACTGAGCCAGGCGTCCATGACTCCGATGTATGCCTTGGGACTGAAAATGAGCGTGACGTTAACGTCGATTCCCTCGCTTAGCGCTTGAGTGATGGCCGGTAGTCCTTCCACCGTGCCAGGAATCTTGATCAACACGTTGGGGCGATCGACCATCCAATGCAGCGCTCGGGCTGCTGCGATGGTTTGGGCGGTCTTGGTGGCAAACCGAGGATCTACTTCGATCGAGACTCGACCGTCGATCCCGCGAGTGCTGTCGTAGACCGGCCGCATGACGTCACAAGCATCGCGAACATCTCGCGTGGTGATCGCCCGTACTGCCTCGCCGACGCTGACACCGCGAGTAGCCAAGTCTTGGAGTTGGCTCTCATACGAACTGGCCCCACCGGTGATGGCGTTATTGAAGATTGCTGGGTTGGTTGTCACCCCGGAAATGCTGTCAGTGTCGATCATTGTTGCCAGTTCACCGGAACGTAGTCGATCCCGGTCTAGATCATCCAGCCAAATAGACACCCCAGCATTTGCGAGTGATTTCAATCGATCCGACATCGAGCCTCCTCAGAGCGTGCGCGGGCTATCCAGGTATAGCCGCCTGCTCCGGTGAGGCTATCGACCTTGCTGCCCCTTTGCCTACCGAATCCGGATCTCGGTCCGTCTGTGTCGAAGGATAGCGAGTGGCGATTACTACAAGGACGCCGCGTCAGCGATGGATTCTTTAGCCGCTGCTACGACGGCCTCCGCCGTAATGCCGAATTTCTCGTACAACAGCGCACCGTCGGCGGAGGCACCGAAGTGATCGATCCCGATTGCGCGACCCGCGCTGCCCAGGTATTTCCACCAACCAGCGGTAACGCCTGCCTCCACGGACACTCGGGCGCGTACGCCACCAGGCAGCACCGATTCGCGGTAGTCCATGTCTTGGCTGTCGAACCATTCCAGGCAAGGCAACGAAACGACTCGGGCTGCCACGCCTTCGCTGGCCAGCGAGTCGGCGGCGGTCATCGCCAGACTGACTTCGGAGCCGGTCGCCAACAGCAAAACGTCCGGATCACCTTCCGGGTCAGACAGGACGTAGCCGCCCTTGGCTACCAGATCTGCCGACGGATGAGTGCTGCGATCGATCGTGGGGACGCCCTGGCGGGTGAGCGCGATCCCAGCGGGTTCGCCGCGTTCCAGAATTGTCCGCCAAGCCACAGCGGTTTCGGTGGCATCAGCAGGTCGAATGACGTTGAAGTCGGGAATCAACCGCAGCGACCAGAGGTGCTCGATCGGCTGATGGGTGGGACCGTCCTCACCGAGACCAACGCTGTCGTGGGTCCACACGAAAGTTGACGGGCTCTTCATGAGCGCTGCAAGGCGAACCGCGCCGCGCATGTAGTCGCTGAAGACGAGAAAGGTGCCGCCGAATGGCTTGCATAGTCCGGTTAGCGCCATGCCGTTAATGGCCGCACCCATCGCAAACTCTCGGACCCCAAAGTGGAGGATTCGGCCGTAGGGGGAGTGTGGTCCAGCGAACGGTGAGTCTGGCTTGACCTCTACGTTGGCGGGTAGGAATGACCCGCCACCCTCGATCGTGGTGAGATTGCTCTCCGCAAGGTCGGCGGAGCCACCGACGAACTCCGGCAGCACGCCCGCTATTGCCTGGATGACCTGGCTGGAAGCTTTCCGAGTGGCGATGGAGCTACCGGCTTCGAAATCCGGTAGCGGGATGTCAGGAAGGACACCCGACTGAATCCGATCGAGTAATGCGGCCCGGTCCGGATTGGCGTTGCACCAAGCGTCGAAGTTCTGCTGCCACTCGGCATGTAGTGCGGCCCCGCGATCTTTCACCTCCCGGGCATGCGCCAGCACTTCGTCAGCCACCTCGAAAGATTTGTTGGGATCAAATCCCAGGATTTCCTTGGTCGCGGCCACCTCATCGGCTCCCAGGGCAGCGCCGTGCGCTTTGTAGGTGTTTTGCTTGGTGGGAGCGGGCCAGCCAATCACGCTGCGCAGCCGGATAAAGGTAGGCCGGGAGGTTTCGGCACGGGCAGCGGCGAGCGCTCGCGCCACGCCCGGAACATCCACCGAGCCGTCGGAGCTGAGCGCCACCTCTTCGATATGCCAGCCGTAGGCGCGGTAGCGATCCACGGTGTGCTCACCGAAGGCGATTGCAGTGTCGTCCTCAATGCTGATGTGGTTGTCGTCCCAAATGACGGTCAAGTTACCCAGTTCTTGGGTCCCTGCCAGTGAGGAGGCCTCCGAAGTGATGCCCTCCTCCATGCAACCATCACCCGCAATGACATACACGTGGTAGTCGAAGGGGCTCGTGCCGGGAGCGGCGCCCGGGTCGAAAAGCCCACGCTCATAGCGCTGTGCCATCGCCATGCCAACACCGGTGGCGAGCCCTTGTCCCAGTGGTCCGGTGGTCGTCTCCACGCCGACAGTGTGGCCGTACTCCGGATGGCCGGGAGTCAGGCTGCCCCAGGTGCGGAACGATTCCAGATCGGACAACTCCAAGCCGTAGCCGGAGAGAAACAGTTGAATGTACAGCGTCAACGAGGAGTGACCTGCTGATAGTACAAATCGGTCTCGCCCTAGCCACTTGGCATCATTGGGATCGTGGCGGAGGTACTGCTGGAACAGCAGGTAGGCAGCGGGGGCCAGACTCATGGCGGTGCCGGGGTGCCCGTTGCCGGTCTTCTGCACGGCATCTGCGGCCAACAGTCGGGCGGTGGCTACCACGCGATCGTCTAGTTCGGACCAGTTGAGGTCGTTATTCACCTGAAGTTCCTTCCACGGCGACTGGGGCGGAGCGCCCGGGTATCTGTCCGGCAGCCTAGCGGGCGGACAGCCGTTTTGGCCCAACCATGGGGGAGCGTCGCGTTGTGGCCGGACGACGTGCGGTGTCGTTGGCGCCTTGCCGATAGACTAAGGGGGGCGTTGGCTGGTACTCGAACCGGCGATCGCCTCGACGGGTCAAATCTGGCAGTAGATTGGTCAGTCGGGCAGCGCTTAGCGACGCAGCGATTACGGGACGGAGCAGCCGGTGACAGCACTGAATCCGGAGGAGTCCGTGCAGGCGAATCCCGCTGCGGACGCAACCGCGGCCAATGTTGAATCTTCGGGGTCGGTTCCCGCCGAGTCTGCTCAGCCTGCTAACTCGGCCGGCAAATCTCGGTGGCGAATCTTCAATGATTATCTTGCCCTAACCAAGCCACGGATTATTGAGTTGCTGTTGGTGACGACCGTGCCAGCCATGCTGTTGGCTGCTGATGGCTGGCCGCCGTTTGGGGTAGCAATCGGAACTTTGGTAGGTGGTGCACTCGCTGCTGGTGGCGCCAACACCTTCAACTCGTACCTGGATCGTGACATTGATGCGCTCATGCATCGCACCGAAAACCGTCCCTTGGTCTCGGGTGCGGTACCACCCCGTCACGCGCTGATTCTCGGTTGGACGCTGGCGGTGCTGGCGGTAATCATTCTGGCGGCAACCAGCAATCTAGTCGCCGCTGCGCTGGGTGCCGCTGCCATCGGGATGTACGTTCTCGGCTACACGTTGCTGCTGAAACGGCGCACGCCGCAGAATATCGTCTGGGGCGGTGCCGCCGGCTGCATGCCAGTGCTGATTGGTTGGTCAGCCGTTACCGGCGGGCTCGCCTGGTCACCAGTCGTGCTGTTCATGATCGTCTTTTTCTGGACCCCCCCGCACTATTGGCCGCTCTCGATGCGATACCGCGAGGACTATGCCGCGGCTGAGGTGCCGATGCTGCCGGTCGTCAGCGAGGACACCACGGTCATGGTCCGCATCATGCGCTACTCCTGGCTGATGGTCGGATGTTCGCTGCTGTTGATACCAGTGGCGGGAATGGGATGGTTGTACTCGGTAGCGGCAGTGTTACTCGGGGCTGGCTTTCTCTGGCAGGTATACGTATTGCGGGGTCAAGTTCGTGCCGGGGTCCCGCGACCCATGCGGCTATTCCACGGCTCGATTACCTACCTGTCGCTGCTTTTTTTGGCGGTTGGTGTCGACCCCTTCGTCGGTTAGTCGCTACTGTTTGCGCAATGAAAAGCTGCTGATTCATATGCCAAGCGATGGCGGTTGTCCGCAGGGGAAATCCGCGTTTTCGTTGATCTGAGGGGAGACTAATGAGTCGGCCGATGTCCGATCACAAGCCCGCTTCAGGGCGCGACGGGCGATTCCTTGGGTACCTGATCTTGTCAGCGGTGAGCTCCTTGGGTGCGACCGCGGTCTACCTCGCCACGGCTGTCCTCGCGGCTACGGCGGCCGGTGATGATCTTGGCGAGAAGGCCCGGATCACATCGCTGGTCTTTTCGTTGAACCTGGTGCTCCGGTCGCTCGCGATCCCCTACGCAACCCGGATTGCCCGCAAGATCGGGACAGTAAGAACTATCTGTCTGGTCAAGATCGGCTCGGTGTCGGTCACCTTCATCGCGGGAATCTTGCTCACCATCGACGAAGCCGGTGGTTCGATCCTTCCGGTGCTCCTCGGCTACGGCGGTTTGGTTGGTCTGCTGAGTGGCATCAAGAAGCCGCTCAATCCGCCGCTGTTGGAGTGCTACTCGGGTTTGTCGTTGGACGATGCAACCGCGCAAAACCGGATGTTCTATGGCGCGGCTTCTGCCGTCGGTGCCTTGGCTGGCGGCTTTGCGATCGATGAATTTGGTGCGGAACCGTTGTACTTCGTAGGCGCGGTTCTCGCGATTCCAGCCGTGATTTTCCTGGCCCTGCTGCCCCCAAGAACGACGCTACCGCGCCCCAAGACGGTGGTTCACCCCTGGCGTGACATGGTGAATTGCCTACGCTCCTCGCGACCGCTGCGCTCTGCGGTGTGGCTGGGGTTGGCCTCTGCGATCCTGTTAGGCCCACTGATCACCATGATCGTTCCGATCTTGAACCAGTTGGGGCACAACGATGCCAAGAAGGCTGGCCTTGTCCTCACGATTGTGGCCGCCGGACAGGTGCTCACCCCGTTTGTAGTTCGTAGATTGCAACGCGGCCGGGCCTCGCTGGTGGCAGCAACCCGTGCAGTCCAGATCACCAGTGTGGCCTTGCTGTTGTTGAGCGGACTCGTTTTCATTGGCGCTTCCGACCGGTTCTACCTGCTGGTCGTTTGCCTGTTCATTTTCGGTGCGGTGTTCTTCAGCGTGTCCTCATTCTTGTATGTCTCTGCAACACGTGGGGTCTCCGGCGAAGAGGAGAATGAGTATCTGGCTACCTACATGTTGGTTACCGGTCTAGGCGCTCCGGTCGGCACCCTCATCTGGGGGCACGCGCTGGGCTCGGTATCGCTAGAGATTTTCTTCCTCGCGGTCAGTATTGCCGCTGCAATTATCGTGCCGGGTTTGCTGCGCCGAGCATTGCGACGAGCGAATGCCAACAAACAAGCGGATCTACAGGCTGCTCAGGCTGAGAGTAGGTCTGACTCGCGTTAGTCTCGGGAGGCTGCGTCAGAAAGGTTGATAATGGCTGCCATTCACCGAGAAGTTGTCATAGTTGGTGGCGGGTTTGGCGGCTACTACGCAGCTCACGAACTCACCAGCCACGATATTCCGGTCTCGTTGATCGATACCAACGGCAAGCAGACCTTTCAGCCGCTGCTATATCAGGCTGCTACCGGTCTTATCGATCCGGACACGCTAGATTTCAGTTTCGCTCGGATGGACAAGGTCACCGCCATTGCCGATCGAGTCGTCGCGGTGGACCTGGCGAACCGCGAAGTCACCACGGCGGATGGCGAGCAGGTAAGTGCTGATCACCTGGTGCTAGCCACCGGCGCGACGGTGAACTTCTACGGAATCCCCGGTGCTGCCGAGCACAGCTACCCGCTCTACACCGGCGCGCATGCCCGCGCGATCAAGGCCCGGCTACAGGAGTTGGGCCCCACCGTTGCTGGGCCGATTCAGATCGTGGTTGTGGGAGCGGGTGCGACCGGAGTAGAGATCAGTGGCGCCCTTACCGATGTGGTGACCAAAGTCCTGCCGCGCACTTTTCCGGAGCTGGACTCGCGCTCCATTAATCTACATTTGGTTGACCGGGGTGAGGTTCCGCTGCCGGCTATGGCGGCAGAGAGTCAACAGTTCGCTGCCGAGGAAATGTCGGAGGCTGGAGTGCAGTTGCACCTCGGGCATGCAGTCTCGGAAATCACCGAGTCGGAAGTCCGGTTCGACGATGGCTCGTCGCTGCCCTCACATCTCACCATTTGGGCGGGTGGGCTATCCGTGTCCGGACCTGCAATGGACCCAGAACCGGAGCGGGGTCATGGCGGCCGCTACCAGGTGGACGAATCGTTGCGGTTGCCCGGATTCGAAAACGTATTTTGTGTCGGAGATGCCGCTATTTCTGCCGAACAGCCGCTGCCACAACTTGGCTCGGTAGCTAAGCAGCAGGGAACTCACGTCGGTAGGGCAATTAGGAGGCAGCGAAAGGGTGACGACCCGGGCACGTTCCGCTATCGGGACATGGGGGACATGGCCATGGTCCGCCACAACGCGGCGGTAGTGGAGATGGGCAAGCAGCATCATGTCGTGACTGGAACTCCT
Source organism: Actinomycetes bacterium (assembly GCA_022599915.1). Lineage (NCBI taxonomy): Bacteria > Bacillati > Actinomycetota > Actinomycetes > Actinomycetes bacterium. The sequence goes on along the minus strand of JAHZLH010000066.1, from coordinate 54,306 downwards.
GCCTTCTTCATGTGGCTGGGTTTGCACGCCTACTTGTTGCCGGGAGAACGTCATCGGGTCGAGGCGGTCCGCGATTGGATGCACACGCTGCGCACCGGCAAGTCGAACTATCTGGGCTCGTAGCGGCCTGCGGTTGTCAGCCCCAACGCCCAGAGTTCCGAGTGGGCTGCTCCGATGCGTCGCCCAATGAAGTCAGCCGGTCCGATACGCTCGCGTTGTTGACTCTGAAATGGAGCGTAAATGGCTGATACGGCTACAGAATCCGCAGTTGAAACCGCCTGGTACTCACAAGCCACGGATCAGGTGCTCGAAGCACTTGGTACCAGTGCCTCCGAGGGATTGAGCAGTCAGCAGGCGGAATCAGGTCTGTCACAGTACGGCCCCAACGAGATCATCAGCGAACCGCCGCCGTCGGTGTGGGCGGTCGCCTTGATTCAATTCAAAGACTCCATGAACCTGATGTTGGTTGCCGTCGCGATCGTCAGCGTGCTGATCGGCGAGTTCGGCACTGGCATCTTGGTCGGACTGCTGGTGGTGGTCAACGTCATCATGGGCACCCAGCAGGAGATGAAAGCTCGCGCCAGCGTGGATGCGCTCGCCAACATGCAGATTCCCCAGGCCCGAGTCGTGCGCGACGGATCGCTGCGCGAGATACCCGCTACTCAGTTGGTTCCGGGCGACATCGTCAATATTGAGGCAGGAGATCTAGTTCCGGCTGACGGTCGACTTTTACGCTCTGCCTCGTTGGAAACTCAGGAAGCCGCGCTCACCGGCGAGAGCGCCCCGATCAGTAAGAACCCCGCCACGCTCGAATCTGACGACGTCGCGCTGGGTGACCGCACGAATATGGTTTTCCAGAACACGTCGGTGACCCGAGGAACCGGCGCCATGGTCATTACCGAGACCGGCATGTCCACCCAAATGGGCCGGATCGCGGCGATGCTGTCGGCAGTCCCGCCGAGCAAGTCGCCACTACAGCGGGAACTAGACACCCTGACCAAGGTGCTGGGTGGCATCGCCTGGGCCGCGGTAGCCCTTATCGTCATCCTCGGGCTGGTCCGCGGCGAGACATTGCAGTCAGTGATGTTGCTCGGTGTGGCCATGGCGATCTCAGCCATCCCCACCGGCCTACCCACCTTCGTGCAAGCCATGCTGTCCTACGGCGCCAAGCAACTCGCCGCTGCGCAGGCAGTGGTCAAGAACCTCACCGATGTCGAGACACTAGGCGCTACCAGTGCCATTAATTCCGACAAGACCGGCACGCTCACCAAGAACGAGATGATGGTGCGCAAGCTGTACTACCGGGGGAACTGGTACGGCGTGCAAGGTGATGGCTACGCCAAGACCGGTGCCATCGAGCACGTGGCTGGTGAGCCGGAACCGGACTTCACCAACTTGGCCTACGGTCTAGCGTTGGACAGCGATGCCACGGTGTCGGACGACGGTGTCGTGGTCGGCGACCCCACCGAGGCGGCTCTCGTTGTACTGGCAGCAAAGATCGGTGTGGACGCCGAAGAAACTCGGCGTGCCTACCCCCGGTTCGCGGAAGTTCCGTTCGACTCCGCCTACAAGTTCATGGCGACCTACCACCACCTACCTTCCCCCGACGGGGAGCGTTGCCTGGAACTGGTCAAGGGTGGCCCGGACGTGGTGTTGGCGCGTTGCTCGAAGGTGCTCAACGCAGATGGGAGCACCACACCACTGGCCGAGGTCCACGACCAGGTAATGGACGCTAACCGCACCATGTCCGAGAAGGGGCTGCGCGTTTTGGCTTTCGCGGTCCGTGACGTAGCTGGTCAAGAGGACGCGGTGAAGAATGATCCGATGTCCTTCGTCGAGGACCTCACCTTCGTCGGCATGGTGGGCATCATCGATCCGCTCCGCCCCTCGGCTATTGAGGCGGTGCGAGTCGCCCACGAAGCCGGTATCGAGGTACGCATGATCACTGGTGATCACGCCATCACCGCGTCGGCCATCGGTGCCGAACTGGGCCTGGGGCCTGGTGCGATCTCCGGTGCGGAAATCCAGGAAATGTCTGACGACGAACTGCGAGCAGCGCTACCCAATCTGCACGTGTTCGGTCGGGTAACACCGCAGGATAAGTTGCGGCTAGCTCGCTTGATGCAAGAAGACGGCGACATTGTGGCCATGACTGGCGATGCGGTCAACGACGCAGCCGCGCTCAAGCAGGCGGACATCGGCGTGGCGATGGGTTCTGGCAGTGAGGTCACCAAACAGGCCGGCAAGATGATCCTCACCGATGACAACTTCGGCACACTGGTGACGGCTATCCGGCTCGGCCGCAGTATCTACGACAAGATCGTGTCGTACGTCCGCTACCAGATGAGTCAGTTGCTGTCGTTGGTGCTGCTGTTCTTGACCGCGAGTATCTTCAATATCAATGCCGGGGTTGCGTTGACCCCGTTGATGGTGCTGTTCCTGAACTTCTTCATCTCGATTTTCCCGGTCATCGTCATCATGCGGGATCCACCCAACGATGGGCTGATGTCGAAGCCACCTCGTGACCCGAATCTGACCATTTCCAATCCCCGTGCGATCACCCAATGGGTGGGCTACGGCGGCACCCTGTTCCTCGTCGCGTTGATCGCTTTGCTCTTTGGGCCGGGGGAGGCTAGCCCCGATCAGCCCAGCACCCCAGTAACCATGGCCTTCGTCGTGATGGCACTGGGCACAATCTTGAGTGGTCTGGCGATGCGACGTGATCCCGGGTCCGGTTTGGCTGAACCGATCCTGCCAGCGCTGCGGGTCCTCGCCATTCCCACGCTGATCGTCGTCGTTGCGGTGGAGTGGACCTTCATGCAGCAGATTCTGACTACGACATCGTTGACTGGTGGCGAGTGGTTGGTGTGTGTGCTGTTGGCCCTCGTCGTCCCGATTGTGGTTGAGATCAGCAAGCTCATTCGCCGGAATAAGGCGAAGCAGACTGAGGCTGCGGTGGCACTAGATTCCGAAGCGGTAGTAGTACCGGAGCGGGCTCGCACCGGTGCCCACTAACGGCTGACGCGGGTAGCTAGCCGGCTGCTACTGCGGGAGTTTTGCTGGCTGTGGCTCCGTGGGAATAGCGGGGGCAATCATGTCCACCGTGCCTCGCTGCCGCATGGCCAGCCGCACTCGGATGACTGCCACCCAAACCAGGCAAGCCAGCAGCATATGGATGCTGACGGCTAGCCAAGGTAGCCCGGTGGCAATCTGCAGATAGCCCACGGTGCCATTGGCCACCGTCAACCCAGTGAGGATCCAGGCGCGCCGCCGCACGACGTCGGGAGCTGCCACCAGATGTATAGCCAGTAGCAGACCCACGAGCAGACCCACGAACAAAAAGACAGTGTCGGCATGTACCCACGCCACGGTCTGTTGTTCAAGTCCAAACCGGTTGGCCACATCGGCGTCGCCGGAGTTCGGGCCACTGCCTGTCACAATCGTGCCCAGCGTGATGATCACCAACGCCAGTACGACCAAGGCATCACCGAGTCGACGCAAGGCGGTGCGCACCACCGGAGTCACCGGTTGATCGCCATCGTCATGGGCTCGATCCACCAATACCGCGACTCCGGCGATGATCCCGATTGAAACCAGGAAGTGAGCTGCGACGACTGCGGGATGCAGCCCGGTCAGTACGGTGATCCCACCCAACACGGCCTGGACCACGGTGCCGATCAAGGGAATCGCGGCCAACAGCACCAGCGGTTTCCTGCCCGGTGTGCCGGCGGCTCGCAGACGTCGATGCCATAGCAGGGCCCCGACGACCGCTGCGATCGCTAGCGCGGCCAAGATAAACGTCAATGTGCGGTTACCGAACTCCACCATCTTGTGCCAGGACTCTTCCTGGCGAGCGGTAGGTAGCAACGAGCCGTCCACGCATTCCGGCCAGGTCGGGCAGCCGAGGCCGGAACCGGTGAGGCGAACGAGGCCACCGGTCAGCACGATACCGACTTGCGCCACTAAGTTGGCACGAAAAACATTGAGCAGCCAGCGCGGTGCGCGCCGGTCGGTGGTGGCGGTGACGGTCACGGTTCTAGGGTACGCCGATCGCTCCTGTCGGCATCCGGGTCGGCAACCAGAGCGTGGGTCTGTAGTCGCTCGGTGAAATCGGCAGGTAGGCCCAGTCCGGCTGTCAGGTACTGCGATAGCGAACCGTATTCCTCAGTCATGGCGGTGAGAGCCGTATCTAGGTATTCCTCCCGGACCGACAGCACCATATCTACCGCATCGACGTTGCCCCCCTGTTCCGCTACCTTGCGGCGAATCGGCTCCAGCAATACCGCCACCTCGTGGGCACTCGCGAGATAGTCCGCCATCACGTCGTCGCGATCTACCCCCAGGGACAGCAGAATCAACGCTGTCGCCCAGCCGGTTCGATCCTTGCCCGCGGTGCAATGCAACAGCATCGGCCCCGTGCTGGGTGTGACCAGACTGGCCAAAAGTTGGCTGTACCGCTGTCGAGCCCCGGGACGGAGCGCGAACGTGCGATAGGCGTCCAGCATGATGCCACGAGTCAGGTCTGGGGTGATGCTGTCCGGGTCTGCAGGTGGCGATCCGGCAGCCAACCGCCCTAGCGACGCCGGCGCATCATCTGGTTCGTCGGCCAGGATGTCCAGATGCACTGTCTTCACATTGGCAGGTACGGTCAGCGGTTGGCCGGTTCGTTCTGCGTTGGTGCGGAAATCCACCACCGTTCCGATGGCCAACTGCGAAATGGCCGCGCTATGTTCGGCCGTCGTGGGCGCAGCCGACCGGAGTACCCAACTAGATTTCACTTGCTGTCCGCTCGCACCTCGATGTCCTCCCAGATCCCGAGCGTTAGGGAGTTGCTGGAGGGTTAGGACGTCCATCGGAACCAACGACGGACGACGAATGAGCCCAATAGCGCCCAGATGACCAGCACCATCGCCCCTGCACCCAAGATCGCGAAGTCTGTTTGAGCTGACATGGTTTGTCGCAACCCCTCCGCGAGTGCTGCTGAGGGGAGTGCTTCGATGAGCGTTTGCCACGGCTCCGGAATGCTGCTGCTGGGAATAATCACACCACCGCCCAGCAGCAGCAGCACGTACACCGCGTTGGCTGCCGCCAAGGTTGCTTCCGCTCGCAGCGTCCCGGCCATCGCGAGACCGAGTGATGCAAAGGCCAGCGTGCCGAGGGCGATGAGCGGGAGCGAGAGCCATACCGATCCACCAGGTCGCCAGCCGATGAGCAGGCCCACGCCTAAAATCACTACGAGCTGCACGACTAGTACGCCTAGCACCGCTAGGGCCTTGGCGTACAACAGACCAGTGCGACTCAGCGGCGTCGTGCCCAAGAACTTGATGGCTTCTGATCGACGATCGAAGCCGGTAGCGATGGCCAGGGCCGTAAAGGCGCTGGACATCACCGCAAGTGCGGTAATGCCCGGCACCAGGATTTCCAGTCGCTCGGAGCGACTGTCTGCTCCGAGATCAACGAACTCGGTCAGCCCGAGGCCGACCAAGAGGACAACGGGAATGATCAGCGTCAACAGGATTTGTTCCCCGTTGGCCATCATTAGTCGCCACTCCAGCCCGGCCTGGGCTCGAACGATTCCACCGGGGGATGCCGCCCGCACCCGAGTTGGGCTCATGGCGACACCTGCGGGGTAGACCGGGTGGCCTCGTGGAAGACCTGTTCCAGATTTCGGCGAGAAATCGTCAGTTCGGAGGCCAGTACCCCCTGCTCGGCACACCAAGCGGTAACCGACGCCATGATCGTCGGCGAAATCTCCGCTCCAGCGAGTCGGTAGTGACCTGGAGCGTCTTCGGTCAACTCGAACCCGGTGGGTAAGGCGCGCAACAGCGCCGCGCGAGCCAGATTCGGTGCCGCTCGGAAATGCAGCGTTTGGCTGTCGGGGTCGGAAGTGAGGTCAGCGGTGGTCCCACTCGCTACACATTGGCCGTTGTCGATAATCGCGACCCAGTCAGCCAACAGCTCGGCTTCCTCCAGCGAATGTGTTGAGAGCACGACGCTGGTTCCGGAGTTTCGCAGTTGCAGGATTAAGTCCCAGATCTCACGGCGAGTGCCCGGATCCAACCCGGAACTTGGCTCGTCCAGAATGGCTAGTTCTGGGCGCCCCACGATGGCGCAGGCTAGTTTCACTCGTTGTTGTTCACCGCCACTCATTCGGCGAAATGGCGTGGAACCAATCTTTTCCAGCCGCACCCTTGCCAGGAGTTCCGCCGGATCAATGGAGTTGCGGTAGAAGCGCGCGATATGCGACACCGCTTGCAATGCCGAGGCGCCCGACCAGATACCACCGGACTGCAGCATCACGCCGGTGCGCGCCCGCTGCTGAGCGCTAGCACGCCAGGGATCGTTACCCAGCACTGCGACGGATCCGCTGTCCGGGCGATGGAGTCCAGCGCAGATTTCCAGCGCGGTGGTTTTGCCGGCACCGTTGGGTCCGAGGAGTCCGGTAATCTGCCCCGCCTGCACAATGAGGTTCAACCCGTCGAGTGCGGTGGTCGACCCGTAAGACTTGTGCACGTCTGCCAGGTTGATGGCAGGTCGTTGCGTTGTCACCGTCCAAGTGTACGTAGCCTATGAATGTCGGGCACTGCGGCAGCCGCAATACCCGACGACATTGGTCGTAACCCGCTGTGCCCGACCGGAATCTGGTCGAAAGTTCCGGTTTCTCGCACCCCATTGTTGCGCCCACTGGTATTTAGGCAACAATGGTGTTGTGAAATCCCCAACCGAAGCAGGACGTCGCGTCGCGCGATCGCTGCTCGAGGACGGTCCGGCCACGGCGCCGGAACTCGCCGAGCGGCTTGAGCTGACTCCTGCGGGAATTCGGCGGCATCTCGACGTGCTGGAAAGTGAGAGCATCGTCTCCTCAGGAGAACGCCCGGCATTCGGTCCGGCACCCACGCGTGGCAGGGGCCGACCACCACGTATCTATTCCATCACCGAGGCTGGTCGGGATTTCTTTGGGCAGGCCTACGACGACCTGGCGGTCGCGGCATTGCGCTACCTGGCTGCCACTGGGGGCGAAGCGGCAGTGGCTGACTTTGCCCGTCATCGCGCCGCTGATATGGAGCGCCGCTATCTGCCGCTGCTCCGTAGTGCCGACACGATGGCTGGACGGGTGGAGACTCTTGCGCGGGCACTGGCTGACGACGGCTACGCAGCTTCGGTCAGCGATACGCCGATGCCCGATAGCGGGCCTGTCGCCATGCAAATCTGCCAACACAACTGCCCGGTGGCGCACGTGGCTGCCGAGTTCCCGCAACTATGCTCAGCCGAGGCAGAGTTATTTGCCCGCCTGCTGGACAGCAACGTCACTCGACTCGCCACCATCGCCCACGGGGACGGCATTTGCACCGCTGTAGTTGGCGCCGCACCCGCACAACCTGAACCCACCCGACGTTCCGCAGAGAGGACACCGTCATGAGTAACCCCGCTGATCAGTTAGAGGGACTTGGTAACTACGAGTTCGGTTGGAGTGATAGCGACTCCGCTGGGGCCGTGGCCCGTCGCGGGCTAAACGAGGATGTCGTGCGCGACATCAGCGCCAAGAAGAACGAGCCGGAGTGGATGCTGGAGTTACGGCTGAAGGGACTGCGCCTGTTCGAGAAACAGGCGATGCCGACCTGGGGCGCGGACCTGTCAGGTATCGACTTCGACAACATTAAGTACTTCGTGCGTTCGACTGAGAAGCAGGCGGAATCCTGGGAAGACCTGCCCGAGGACATCAAGAATACGTACGACAAGTTGGGTATTCCCGAGGCGGAGAAGCAGCGGCTGGTCGCCGGTGTCGCCGCTCAATATGAGTCTGAGGTGGTGTACCACAAGATTCGTGAGGATTTGGAAGAGCAAGGCGTACTGTTCTTGGATACCGACACGGCTCTTAAGGAACACGAAGACGTATTCAAGGAGTACTTCACTAGCGTCATTCCCGCGGGTGACAACAAGTTCGCCGCACTCAACACGGCGGTTTGGTCCGGTGGCTCATTCATCTACGTGCCGAAGAACGTCCATGTAGAGATTCCGTTGCAGGCCTACTTCCGGATCAACACCGAGAACATGGGTCAGTTCGAGCGCACGCTAATCATCGTCGACGAAGGCGCGTACGTGCACTACGTCGAAGGCTGCACGGCTCCGATCTACTCCAGTGACTCGCTGCATTCTGCAGTTGTGGAGATCATCGTGAAGGATGGCGCCCGTTGTCGGTACACCACTATTCAGAACTGGTCGACCAACGTGTACAACCTGGTGACCAAACGGGCATTTGCCCACAGCGGTGCCACCATGGAATGGGTGGATGGAAACTTGGGTTCCAAGGTCACCATGAAATATCCGGCTGTCTGGCTGATGGGTGAGCATGCCAAGGGCGAAACCTTGTCGGTCGCGTTTGCGGGCGAAGGGCAGCACCAAGATGCGGGTGCGAAGATGGTCCACGCGGCGCCGAACACTTCGTCATCGGTCATCAGCAAGTCGGTTGCCCGCGGCGGCGGTCGCTCCTCCTACCGTGGTCTGGTGCAGGTGCAGGGCAATGCCACCGGCTCGGCCAGCACCGTCCGATGCGACGCACTGCTCGTCGATGACATCAGCCGCTCCGACACCTATCCCTACAACGACATTCGAAACGATGACGTTTCCATGGGGCACGAGGCAACTGTCAGCAAGGTCAGTGAGGATCAGCTGTTTTATCTGCAGTCGCGGGGTATCGCCGAGGATGAAGCGATGGCGATGATCGTGCGCGGCTTCATTGAGCCGATCGCCCGTGAACTTCCGATGGAATACGCCCTAGAACTGAACCGGCTTATCGAACTCCAGATGGAAGGTGCGGTCGGATGACGGTACCCGTAACTGATCTCAGCCCGACCACCTCGTCCTTCGATCCGCAAGACTTTGGCGTCCCGACCGGCCGCGAGGAGATGTGGCGCTTTACCCCGATGCGGCGTCTTCGTGGCTTACATCAGCAAGCCGAAAGTCGCGGTGGTGTGACGTACCAACCGGGTGCCGCTACTGGAAACAACATCGCGATCGTGGACCGGGACGACCCGGCGCTAGCTCAGGCCGCTATGCCCACTGATCGCATCGCTGCCCTTGGCTGGGCCAACTTCGATCAGGCCGCAATCGTGTCCGTTGCGCCCGGTGAAGCTGTGGCCGAGCCGCTGCTCCTGACGGTGCAGGCTCAAGGGCAACCACATAGTTTTGGTCAGGTAGTCGTTGACTGTGGTGCGGACGCCAGCGCCACCGTCGTGATTGACCACACTGGTTCTGGCGCCTACGCCGGAACCACCACCATCCGAGTCGGCGATGGCGCGCGGGTGACTGTGGCCGTGCTCCAGCAAATGGATGCGGATGGTGTGCTCGTGAACAACGTCCGGGCCGAACTCGGCCGTGACGCTTCGCTGCGCTGTGTCGCAGTGACCTTAGGTGGCGACGTGGTTCGCCTGGCCACCTCCGTGGACTACACCGCACCTGGTGGCTCGGTGGAGCTGTTGGGTGCCTTCTTTACCACTGGTGGCGCTCACCACGAACACCGACAGTTCGTTGACCATTCGGTGCCGGACTGCAGTAGCGATGTGGTGTACAAGGGTGCGTTGGCTGGTACCAAGGCTCACAGTGTTTGGGTGGGGGATGTCTTGATTCGGGCGGCCGCCACTGGCACCAGCACCTATGAGACCAACCGGAACCTCGTATTGACCGACGGTGCGCGAGCTGACTCGGTGCCCAATCTCGAAATTGAAACTGGTGAGGTTGTCGGAGCGGGACACGCAGCGGCCACCGGTCGCTTCGACGATGAGCAACTGTTCTATCTGCAGTCTCGCGGGATTCCCGCCGAGCAGGCGCGCAAACTCGTCGTGCGCGGATTCTTTGCCGACATTGTGCGCCGTATCGGCGTCGCTGAAGTCGAGGCTCCGCTGCTGGCCGCAGTAGATCGTGAGTTGTCCGCTCTTGGGGAATCAACGTGAGTGGATATGAGACGGTGTGCGCCCTGACCGAGCTAGCCGACTGCCAGCCCCGGTCAGTGGTAATCGACGGCAAGCCAGTCGCAGTAGTCCGCATCCGCGACGAAGTGTTCGCGGTGTCGGATGTCTGCTCACACGCTGAAATTCCGCTGAGCGAAGGCACCGTCGAGCTTGCCGGAAAAATCTCCTGCTGGCTGCACGGTTCTCGCTTCGATTTGCGCACCGGCGAACCAGAAGAACTTCCCGCCTGGGAACCAATCAACGTCTACAGCACCGCACTCATCGACGAGGCCGGTGTCCAAAAGGTGGCAGTGTCGCTGTCACCGCGAACCGAAGGGGAATCATGACCGCTCTAGAGATTAACGACCTGCACGTCAGCGTCGATGCCGACGGTGAGGAGCGCGAAATCCTCAAGGGCGTAAGCCTGACCATCCGCAGCGGCGAGACTCACGCCATCATGGGGCCCAATGGCTCCGGCAAGTCCACGTTGGCCTATGCCATCGCAGGCCACCCGAAGTACACCATCACTGCGGGTTCGATCACGTTAGATGGCGAGGACGTCCTAGAGATGTCGGTCGATGAGCGCGCCCGGGCCGGACTATTCCTGGCCATGCAGTATCCAGTGGAGGTGCCGGGAGTGTCGATGTCGAACTTCCTGCGTACGTCGGCAACTGCAGTTCGTGGCGAGGCGCCGAAGTTGCGGCTGTGGCTAAAGGAAATGCGCAGCGCCATGAGTGACCTGTCCGTTGACCCGTCGTTCGCGGAGCGCAACGTTAACGAGGGATTCAGTGGTGGCGAGCGCAAACGAGCCGAAATCCTGCAGTTGGAGTTACTCAAACCCAAGATTGCCGTCCTAGACGAAACTGACTCAGGCCTAGACGTTGACGCCCTCCGAGTGGTGTCAGATGGCATCAATCGTGTGCGAGACACCGGGGAGACCGGCGTCATGCTTATCACTCACTTCACTCGCATTCTTCGCTACGTGCAGCCGGAGTTCGTACATATCTTCCTCGATGGCCGGATCATCGCGGAGGGCGGACCGGAACTCGCGGATCAAATTGAGGCTGAAGGTTACGAGCAGTTCACTCGGGAGCCCGTCTGATGGGTCAGTTGGACATCGCCGCGATCAGGTCGGATTTTCCGATCCTGAGTCGCACGGTGCGAAACGACAAACGCCTGGTCTATCTGGATTCCGGCGCGACCTCGCAGAAGCCGCGGCAAGTGCTGGCGGCTGAACGAAACTTCCTAGAAAACAGCAATGCTGCGGTTCATCGGGGCGCTCATCAGCTGGCGGAAGAAGCAACCGACGCTTACGAAGCCGCACGGGCAGCCATCGCAGGATTCGTTGGTGCCGAGGCGCGCGACCTGGTGTTCACTAAGAATGCCACCGAGGCGATCAACATGGTTTCTTATGGTTTCCTGAATGCAACGCTGCAGGCGAGCCGTTCGAGTGTTAGTGATCCGGTAACCCAACGCTTCGTGCTCGCCGAAGGTGACGAAATCGTGGTCACCGAGATGGAACACCACGCAAACCTGATCCCCTGGCAGGAGCTATGCGACAAGACCGGGGCGGTGCTGCGTTGGATTGGCCTGACCGAGGAAGGTCGCCTAGACCTTTCTGACCTGGACTCGATCATCACCGAACGGACCCGAGTGGTGTCGTTCACCCACCAGTCCAATCTGCTCGGCACTATCAACCCGGTAGTGCCCATCGTGCGTCGAGCGAGGGAAGTCGATGCACTCGTACTCCTCGACGCCTGTCAGTCGGTTCCACACATGGTGGTAGATGTCGCCGCGCTAGATGTCGACTTCGTCGCGTGGAGCGGGCACAAAATGCTGGGTCCCATGGGAATCGGCTGCCTGTGGGGTCGACGGGAACTGCTGAAAGCGATGCCGCCTTTCATCACTGGTGGCTCCATGATTAAAACCGTTGACATGACCGGCAGTACCTTTGCCGAGCCGCCGCAACGATTCGAAGCGGGCGTGCCGATGGTCTCGCAAGCGGTTGGCCTACATGCCGCTGTCGACTATCTGTCCGATCTCGGTATGACTGCCGTACATGATCACGAACTGGCGCTGGTGGGTCGAACGCTGGAACAGATGTCGCAAATTTCTGGCCTGCGGGTGATCGGTCCCCATGACCTCATTGATCGAGGCGGTGCAGTGTCGTTCACCGTCGATGGCATCCATCCACATGACCTCGGCCAGGTTCTTGATGACGCCGGCGTCGCAGTACGCGTCGGCCACCACTGCGCCTGGCCCACCTGCAAGCGTTTTGGTGTGCCCGCTACGACCCGGGCCACCTTCTACCTCTACAACGATGACAGTGACGTTGATGCACTCATCGAAGGCATCCGATCCGCCCAGCGCTTCTTTGGCGTCGGATAGCGGAGGAGTCAACTATGGATATGGCGGCGATGTATCAGGAAGTGATCCTGGACCACTACCGCAATCCCGAAGGTCGAGGTCTGCGCGATCCCTTCGACGCGGAAGTGATGCACGTGAACCCAACCTGCGGTGATGAGATCACCCTGCGGGTGCGGCTCGCGGACGGCGCGGACCCGATCCTCGCTGACGTTTCCTACGACAACCAAGGCTGCTCCATTTCGCAGGCCAGCGCCTCCGTGCTTTACGGGGAAGTCGTTGGTAAACCACTGTCAGCAGCGTTTGCCCTACTCGACGAGTTCGTGGAACTGATGCACGGCAAGGGTCAGGTTGAACCCGACGAAGATGCGCTGGGTGACTTGGTGGCGTTCGCCGGTGTTGCGCAGTATCCCGCCCGAGTGAAATGCGCTCTCTTGTCCTGGATGGCATTGCGTGACGCAGTAGAGCAAATCAATGGACCACAAGACACACCAGCGAGGGAGCAGGTATGACTGAGCAGACGATAGCCAGCGTTGATGATGTGATGGAGGCATTGCACGACGTTGTCGATCCAGAACTGGGAATCAACATTGTTGACTTGGGCTTGATCTACGGTGCCAATGTTAATGAGGACAACCACTGCATCATCGATATGACCCTGACCTCGGCAGCATGCCCGCTGACGGATGTTATCGAAGATCAAACTCGCGCTGCCCTTGATGGTGTGGTGGCGGAGTTCGTCATCAACTGGGTGTGGATGCCGCCGTGGGGGCTCGACAAGATCACCGACGATGGCCGCGAACAGTTGCGGGCCATCGGTTTCAACGTGTGAGAATTCTGGTTTTGGCGCCGACCACCTGGTCTGGTGTCGATCCAGCCAACCAACCGACCGAAGTGTCGGTTAGTGCTAGACCGAGTCGGGGGGTAGCGAACGCATGATTACAGTCAAGGATTTAGAACTCCGCGCGGGCGCACGATTGCTGTTGGGCGAAGCGGGATTCCAAGTGGGCTCTGGCGACAAAGTGGGTCTCGTGGGGCGCAATGGTGCCGGCAAGACCACCCTGACTCGGGTCATGGCCGGCGAAGCCGAGCCAGCCGCAGGTTTGGTGCAACGCTCCGGTGATATCGGCTACCTGCCGCAAGATCCGCGCTCGCCCGATATGGATCAAACGGCGCAACATCGCATCTTGTCCGCTCGCGGGATTCATGAAGCTCGGGAACGGATGGAGCGCGCTTCCCGGCGGATGGCCAGCGCCGACGATGAAACACGCGACAAGGCGATGCGCCGTTACGGCAACGCAGAGGAAGAGTTTATCCGGCTCGGTGGTTACGCTGCCACCGCTCGCGCCGACGCCATCGCCAGCAATCTCGCCTTACCGGAGCGGGTGCTAGAACAGTCGCTACACACCCTGTCCGGCGGACAGCGTCGTCGGGTGGAACTGGCCCGGATCCTGTTTGCCGAGGCTCCCACCCTGCTACTGGACGAACCCACAAACCACCTAGATGCGGATTCCGTCACCTGGCTGCGGCAGTTTCTGGCGGGCTTCGAAGGCTCGGTAGTGGTCATCAGTCACGACGTCGAACTACTCTCAGCCACGGTCAATCGAGTTTTTCATCTGGACGCCACCCGCGGCGTACTAGACATCTACAACACCGGCTGGGAACGCTATCTGAAACAGCGGGAGCTCGACGAACGGCGTCGGCGACGAGAACAAGCCAACTCGGAACGGCAGGCCACCGCGCTGCGTGACCAAGCAGAACGGATGCGGGCCAAAGCCACCAAGGCTCGCGCAGCGCAGGTGATGCTGCGACGAGCGGATCGACTCATGGATAGCATCGAGGTGCGGCAGGCTGATCGGGTTGCCCGACTGCGACTGCCCAAGCCAGCGCCCTGTGGCCGGGTTCCGTTAACGGCGGCCGAGTTGAGCAAGAACTACGGATCGCTGGAGGTATTCACCGACGTTGACTTGGCCATTGATCGCGGCTCGCGGGTCGTGATCCTCGGCCTCAACGGCGCCGGCAAGACCACATTGCTGCGGATCCTCGCCGGCGAAGATCCCCCCGACACCGGTCAAGTAGAACCCGGTCACGGACTGCGAATCGGCTACTACGCCCAGGAGCATGAGCAACTAGACACCTCAGCCACCGTGCTGGCGAACATGATGGCTGGTGCCGCCGACATTGGCGAACAGCAGGCGCGAGATGTTTTGGGGTCTTTCCTATTCAGTGGTGACGACGTCGAAAAACTGGCAGGAGTGTTGTCCGGTGGGGAGAAGACCCGGCTCGCGCTGGCGATGCTGGTGGTGTCGGGAGCGAACGTTTTGTTGCTGGACGAGCCCACCAACAACCTAGATCCGGCTAGTCGCGAGGAAATCTTGGCGGCGCTGCGGGACTATCAGGGGGCAGTGGTGTTGGTCAGCCACGACGAGGGAGCGGTGACTGCGCTGAATCCAGAGCGGGTATTGCTGCTGCCCGATGGTGTTGAGGATCACTGGGGAGCGGACTACGCCGACCTGGTTGCGCTGGCCTAAATGGGGGAACCGGGCGCTCGCCGCGCATCGCGGGCACCATTACAGCATCCTGTGACAGAAGAGCCCGACGTCGCTCAGCAGATCAGGGAGGACCCGTGCCGACACTCGCCAAAGGTAAACGAATTACCGGATCTGATCGAGACAAATTGGCGAAGGATTTGAAGAAGCAGTACCAGGCTGGCGCCAGTATTCGTGAACTTGCGAATGAAACCGGTCGCTCCTACGGCTTCATCCATCGGTTGCTCAGTGACAGCGGTGTCAAACTGCGTGGCCGCGGTGGCGCGACCAGGGGGAAGGCAACGGGCAAGCGCTAGGGCAGAATGGCCGTTATGGATGAACTGCCACAGATCGCTGACGGAGTCCGGGTAGAAACTAGTGACCGCGTAATGCGGATTACCTTGTGTTCCCCGGACAATCGCAACGCGCAAACCCCAGCGCTATGGCGTCGGTTAGCCCAGGCGGGGGAGTTCGCCGCTGAGACGGGTATTGACGTCGTGCTCCTTGCGGCGGAAGGCCCCTCTTTCTCCGCCGGCCTGGATCGTCGAATGTTCACTCCCGAGGGGATTCCGGGGGAGGGGTCGCTGGTGGAACTGACAGCGGCACCCGATGCTGAGATCGATGCCGTCATCGCGCAGTATCAGCACGGTTTCTCCGTGTTCACCGATGGTCCCTTTGTCAGTATCGCGCTCGTGCAGGGGCACGCCGTCGGGGCTGGATTTCAGTTGGCACTCGCCTGTGATCTGATTCTGTGCGCTGATGACGCACAATTCAGCATGCGCGAGGCGTCCTACGGTCTGGTGCCGGATTTGACTGGAACATCTCGGTTGACTCGCACGGTTGGTTATCAGCGGGCCATGGATATTTGTCTCACTACCCGCTGGGTCGTCGCCGAGGAGGTACGCAATCTCGGCTTGGCGGTGGACGTTCGACCGGTGGCTGAACTAGCTGCAGCGGGGGATGAGTTGGCTGCTGGCCTGGCCGGCGCGGTACCCGGCACTGCTCGGGACATGAAGTCGCTGCTGCGAGCAGCCGAGATCCGTTCGCCCCGAGAGCAGCGCGATATGGAGCGGCTCACCCAGATCCGGCGACTGCGCACGCTTGCCGAACTGGCGGCAGCGGCGGGATCGTAGTCACAATATCCAGGGGGTAATCAGTTTGGGCCGCGAGAGCACCCGCAGAAGTAGCAGCGCTAGCCGAAGAAGGAGTGCCATATGAGCATGGGCCCTATGGGCGGCAGCCGTTTGACCGCTTGGCGTTCCTATTCGCGCGACCGTGGGGTATTGAACGAAACTTTGCCACGAGACCTGTGGCGGCGAGTGCTTCGGTATGGCCGGCCGTTTCGACCGCTAGTGGTGCTGTTCCTCATCACGCTAGTCATCGGCTCACTGCTCACCGTGGCGCAGCCGCTACTCTTTCGCAGGATTGTGGATGATGGCATCACCCCGGGAAACGCGAGCATCGTCAGCTTCACCGCGATCGCTGTCGGAGTGGTGGCCATCATCGATGCCGGCATTGGACTGTACGGCCGCTATCTGTCGGCGCGAATCGGTGAAGGTCTGATCTTCAACCTGCGTGCCGAGGTATTCGATCACGTGCAACGACAGTCGTTGGCGTTCTTCACCCGGGCCCAGACGGGCGCGTTGGTGTCCCGATTGAACTCCGATGTCATCGGGGCCCAGCAAGCTTTCACCTCCACCCTCAGCGGTGTGGTCGGCAATCTGATCTCGGTGGTCGTCGTGCTAGTCACGATGTTGATCCTGAGTTGGCAGATCACCGTGCTCGCGTTGGTGCTGGTGCCACTCTTCCTGTTACCCGCCCGGTGGCTGGGTCGCCGTCTGCAAGTGCTCACCCGAGAACAAATGCAACTCAACGCTGATCTGAGTGCGCAGATGACGGAGCGATTCAACGTCGCTGGCGCCCTGTTGGTGAAACTCTATGGGCGCCCGCAAGAAGAGGATGAGCTGTATCAGGGCAAGGCCGCCGGCGTTCGGGATCTGGGAGTCCGGATTGCGATGGCGAACCGCTACTTCTTCACCGCACTGACGTTGGTAGCGGCGCTAGCCACTGCGATCGCCTACGGCGTCGGCGGCAATCTTGTCATCGGCGAAACCATCACGTTGGGAACTTTGCTCGCCATCGTTGCCCTATTAGCGCAGCTCTATGGTCCGCTGACCGCGCTGTCTAATGTCCGGGTGGACGTCATGACCGCGCTGGTCTCGTTTGATCGGGTCTTCGAGGTACTGGATCTTAAACCCCTCGTCGCAGACGAGCCTGATGCGCGACCGCTACCCGCCGGCATCGAGGCCCGGTTAGAGTTCCGAGACGTCGGTTTTACCTATCCACGAGCCAGCGAAGTGTCATTGGCCTCGCTGGAGGGGGTCGCACGCTCCACGAAAGAGGCGAGTGCAACGGCACCAGCACTCCACGAGATCGACTTCACCGTAGCGCCGGGAACTATGACTGCGTTGGTGGGACCGTCCGGTGCGGGTAAGACCACCATCACCGCCTTGGTGTCCCGGCTCTATGACCCAGACGCAGGTGCGGTGACAATCGGCGGACACGATCTGCGGGAGATGACCCAGCAATCTGTCCACGACGCGGTCGGCGTTGTAACTCAAGATGCCCACTTATTCCACGACACCATTCTTGCCAACCTGCGTTATGCCAACCCATCGGCGAATATCGACGAGGTGTGGGCTGCCTGTGAAGATGCCCGAATCGCTGAACTGATTCGTTCGCTGCCGGACGGGATGGACACGATGGTGGGGGACCGCGGTCATCGGCTGTCGGGCGGCGAAAAGCAGCGGTTGGCCATTGCCCGACTGTTGCTGAAACAGCCGCAGTTGGTGGTCTTGGACGAAGCTACCGCGCACCTCGACAGTGACAGCGAAGCCGCGGTACAGCGAGCTTTAGCCCGAGCCTTGTCTGGCAGGACTTCGCTCGTCATTGCCCACCGGCTGAGCACGATCCGGGAAGCAGACGAAATCCTGGTGGTCGACAGCGGCCGAATCGTTGAGCGGGGCAGCCACGCTGATCTGCTGGCAGCGGGCGGACTGTACGCCGAGCTATACCGCACCCAATTCTCGCAGCCTGATTAGCGCGTAGTCGTCCTAGTCTGCTGGCGTCGCTGCTGCCAGTCTGCTGTCCGGTGGGGTCTTGCTACCCCGTGGTGGTAGGAGTCCGTTCCGGTTCCGCGGCGGCAGTTTCTGCCGCCTCGCGCCGGAGGAAGAAGAACCAGCCGCCAATCACCACCGCGGCAAATAGTAGCCACTGTCCGGCGTAAGACAGATTGCGACTGTCGGTGGCTTCCGGGGGTGGCACCGCTGCTAGTTCCGGGTCATTAGTAGCAATCACGTACCAAGCAGCGGGTGCTGGCGCCGCCACTATTTCGGAGAGGCCGGTTGGATTCACTGCAGTGGCCTGTCCGGCCGGGATGTCATCGGCGCGGCGGGCGGGCTCGCCATCTGGGGCTCGGGCGTAACCATCTACCACGACGGTACCGGTTGGCGGTGCCGGTGCGCTGGTTTCACTACCTGCGGCTACTTGCGCGGGATACCACCCGCGCACCACCCACACCACACCGAGGTCGGTGCGCAGCAATGTGGTGACCCAGTAGCCGTTTCTGCCGTCCTGTGGCCGGTTTCGGATCAACAGTTGTGCGTCGGGATCGTACTCGCCAGTGAGTTCCACGTGTCGCCAGTCAACTTCTGGTCCGCTCGCCTGCTGCGGCAAGACCGTCGGGTCGGCCGTCATCTGCGCAGAAATGGTGGCGAACTCCTGGCGCTCTTCCTCGGCCCGGTTGTATTGCCAGTAACTCAGCAGCCCAAACGCGATAATCGCAATCAGCGCGGCGGCGGTAAATGCCTGCCAACGTGGGGATCGCAGCAGGGAGAACATGAGATCAGCCTAGATGACGTTGGGGAACGGCCGCAGCAGTGACGGCAGCGCTGCTGGGGGCGAGGACGCTGGTGACGGTCTGATGCCACTGCACTGTTGGGATGGATTACTGCCGTGGCTCATCGACGACGATGTCACCGGCTGGTAGTTGCCCCATGGGCTGTGGTGTGACTTGTTCCGGCCCGGCGAAGGTGTCATTTTCCCGACCCGCATTGGCCATGACCACTGCCATGTACGGCAAGAACACGGCCCCAGCCAGGAACACCCAACGCATCCAGCCGGTTGCAACCACAGCTGCGATGAAACAGATGGTGCGGATACTCATCGATATCAAGTACCGCCGAGTCCGGGCTTTCTGCTCCTGACTCAATCCAGTCTGGGCCGTAGTGATGCGGTGAACCGACTCATCGCTTTGCCGGTCGATCGGCTGCGGTTGAGCGGACTCTGCCGGAACTGTCATTCCGTTGCCTCCAAGCGTCTACCGGGCGTCGCTACTGGTGGACAAGTTGTAATCGGCCACCACCAGCGGCGGCACAGTAGCCCGGGCGAAGTAGTCGCCCAGTTCTCGGGCGAGGGTCCGTTCCGGGCTCCCACTGTCCACAATACGGCGGAGTAGGCCAACCGGCGATTCGTTGAACCGATAGTTGCCACAACTGCCCACTACTTCGCCATCCGCCACGAGGTAAACCCCGTCTCGGGTGAGGCCGGTGAGTAGCAAGGTTTCGGGATCAACGACGCGGTTGTACCACAGGCAGGTGATCAGCAAACCGTTCTCAAGTCGGCCTGCCACCTCCATCAGGTCGCCGTGGCCCACTGTGGTGCTCATGCTCAGGTTGTCAACCGTTGGGGCGTAGCCCAGACCGGTAGTAGCCGCACTAGCGCGAGTAGTTACCAACTGATTCAGTACCCCGTCGGCGATCCACTCCGTGGCTGGCTTGGGGCCACCATTGTCAAAGACTGACGTGGTCGGGCTGCCGCCAGTGACGGCGACGAAATCAGCGCAGCGCATAGTGGGGTCCGGGTGGTGGGGATCGCTGGCCAAGGTAATACCTTCGCCCAACGGTTCACCGACTCGAGTCCCGCCGTTACTGCCACTAAAGACGCTGCGGCCCGCTGCAGCCGACTCCGCATCGGCGTACCAATAGAACTCCACCATCAGGTCCGCAACTGCACTAGGTGACAACAAAACGGTATGGCGTCCTGGCGGCACCTTCACCTGTCGCTGCTGCCAGGACAACTGGGTTGCCAACGTGTCAGCAACAGTGGCGAGATCGACGGAGCGCAGCGAGTTGCCTGCCTCACCGTGCCAGGCCGATCGGGCTCCGGCGCTGTCTCGAGCGGTGGTCTCCAATCTGCTGCTGTGTTGCGTCCAGCGCAGTCGGGCTCCAGCAGTGGATCCCAAGTGGGTGGTCGTCACATCGTGCTCGGCGTAGCCGAAGTAGCAGGTGTCGCGGGCGGCACCCGCTCGAAACATCTCGCCGAGATCGACGGCCAGGTCCCTAATCTCGTGGGGACCGGTACCTGGTGAATCGTGGTCCCAGTCGGGGGAAGTTGGCTGTGACTGGGTGGGTAACTCTGCCGCGTCCGCTGCCACTGCGGCCGTTTGGGCGGCCTCACGTGCCCGCGCCACAAGCTGGTCGACGTCAGCCGCGTCCGCCACCTGTCCGGAAACCGTGGCGGTACGGGTGCCCGCCCGGTCACGGTGGCAGGCGATGATGTCCACGGTCTGACCGTGGACATGTCCATTGGTGGTCAGAGTGCTGTTGGCCCACCGCAGATTGATTTGGTCGGTGTCTTCGACTAAGACCACCATGGTTTCGCCAGCAGCGCCGCGCAGCGCCCGGTCTACGATCTGTTGCGGCTGCATCACGCGCCTGACTCCTGTCGGCTGTTAAGGACGTTGACCTCGGCAAAGACTGCCGCCGGGCTGCCATGGGACACCGGGGCGGATTGGCCTGGTTGGCCTTTGCCACAGTTCAAGGTGCCACCGAGTTCCACGGTCTCCTCGCCGCCGACAGCGACCATCGAGTTCCAGAAATCTGTCGTGCGGCCTTGGTAGACCACGTCCTGCAACTGACCCACCAAGCGACCCGACTTGATCCGATGAAACTGCTGCCCGGTGAATTGAAAGTTGTATCGCTGCATGTCGATGGACCAGGAATCGTCACCCACCACGTAGATGCCATCCTCAACTCCGGCGATCAGATCCGCCACACTGCCACCCTCCGGTTGCGGTTGCAGAGTGATGTTGGGCATGCGCTGCAACGGGATGTGACTTGCGGAATCGGCGTAGGCGCAGCCGTTGCTGCGCGGGAGGCCGGCAGCCGCAGCCATCGCCCGATCGAGTTGCATCCCGACCAGAATCCCATTGCTGATCAGTGGCCATGTTTGTGCTGCCACTCCCTCGTCATCCCAGGCCACAGTTGCCAGGCCGTGCGGAGTGGTGCGATCGGCTTGCACATTCATCAGTGGGGAGCCGTACTGCAACTCCCCAATGTCCGATGGCGTGACGAAAGAAGTGCCAGCATAGTTCGCTTCGTAGCCTTTGATCCGATCCAGTTCGGTGGCATGGGCGATGGATTCGTGAATGGTGAGCCAGAGATTGCTGGGGTGAATCACCAGCGTGTACTTGCCGGGCTGGACTGACGGGGCAGCCGCCTTGGCAGACAGCAGTTCTGGTAACTCTGCCAACTCGTTGGCCCATGGCCACGTGGATTGTTCGTCGGTGAGAAACTCCCAACCTTGGCCAACTGGTGG
The DNA here is from genome assembly GCA_022599915.1 of Actinomycetes bacterium. Classification (NCBI taxonomy): domain Bacteria; kingdom Bacillati; phylum Actinomycetota; class Actinomycetes; species Actinomycetes bacterium. The sequence continues at coordinate 32,810 of JAHZLH010000066.1, read as the reverse complement.
CGCCAGCGTACTCAGCTGTGTAAATCCGCCGGCATCGTCTAGTTGTACTGCGGTGAATGCTGCCTGCAGTCGGACGCGAAGTTGGGAGGTGTGGGTTCCCTGGCTATCCGCGTAGAGCGTCTCCTCCCGCACTGCGTTGGCCGTCGCGTCCACGTGCTGCACCCGAGCATCAGCCAGCAGCTGCTCACATCCCCATTGTAAGAACTCCATGCGTTCTGCTGCGGAAATCTCGAACGGGTCAATGGAAAAATCGCTGCGCCAACTGCCCTGGTGCGTCGGTTCCGCCGCGAGTTCCACCGGCTGATCCACCGTTGCCGCAGTGGCCGCCGCCAACTCCATTGCCTGCCGGGCGGCGGCAGTGGCTTCCGGTATGGCCAGGTCATCGGTGGCTGCGAAGCCCCAACAACCGTCCTGCAGGACCCGAACTCCGAGTGACCGCTCGCTCCCGTCTACATCAGCGCGGGCGTCCCGGTCTCGTCTGGTCTGAAACGACGTGCGGGTGCTAACGAGGCGCAGGTCAGCATGATCACAGGAGTCGGTGGCCGATAGGACTGCGGCGGCAAGTTCATCGAAGTCTGGAGACGTTGCCACAGCAGCATCTTGCCCTATTTGGGCAGTTGGCGCGCTAGCGACCTGCTACGGACCTAGGCTGACTCCATGCACCGACTCATCGTGATTCGCCATGCGAAATCCGACTGGCCGGAGGGTGTTCCGGACCACGGCCGTCCACTCGGCGAACGTGGTCGGCGGGATGCACCGGCTGCTGGTCAGTGGTTGCAGAAGCACGACCTCACCCCGGATATCGTGGCGGTCTCCACCGCCACGCGTACTCTTCAAACGTGGCAATTGCTGGCGGAACAGTTTCCTGTGGCACCGGACTCGTTCAGTGAAGACCGGGTGTATGCCGCCAGTTGGCAGGAACTGCTGGCGGTGGTGCAGGAGTTCCCGGAGGACTGTCGCACTGCAGCTTTGGTGGGGCACAACCCAGGTTGTGAAGAACTAGCCACTTCGCTGGCAGGTAGCGGGAGCATGACTGCCCGCACTGCCATGGCCCGCAAGTATCCGACATGCGGCATTGCGGTATTGCGGCTTGTCGAGCCGTGGGCGCAGACCACAACGGGGAGTGCGGAACTCGTGGAGTTTCACATCCCCCGGGGCTGATGGCCCACAACGGGATATCCGCGCGAAAGGCTACGACTCTGCGCCGCTATGCGCAGCCTCAATTTCCTCGCGTGACAATCCCATCAGAAAGAGCACTGAGTCCAAGAAGGGCACGTTGATTGCGGTATCGGCTGCCTCCCGCAACACCGGCTTGGCGTTGAAGGCCACCCCTAGGCCAGCTGCCGCCAACATGTCTAGGTCATTGGCACCATCGCCGATCGCCACCGTCCGCGACAGCGGAATGTTAGCTTCGGCCGCGAACTCCTGGAGCGCAGCGGCCTTGCCCGCCCGGTCAACGATTGGATCGATCACCCGACCAGTGAGCACCCCGTCAGCCACCTCCAAGGTGTTAGCCCGAACGTGGTGCACTCCTAACTCGTCAGCGAGCGGTTGGATGACTGCCGTGAAACCGCCACTGACTAGCGCCACCTGATGTCCCAACCCCGTCAAGGTGCGGCACAGCGTTCGTGCGCCTGGGGTGAGGCGGATTTGCTCGCGCACTTCGTCGAGTACTGTCGCTGGCGAGCCCGCAAGTAGTGCAGCTCGTTCTGCGAGCGACTCGGCGAAGTCTAGTTCGCCACGCATCGCGCGCTCGGTGATTTCAGCCACCTGGGCAAGCGTGCCGGAATGAGCGGCGAGCAACTCGATGACTTCGTCTTGAATCAGAGTGGAGTCGACATCGAGCACGATCAGTCGGCGCCCAAATCGGTTGATCGATAACGGCTGTGAACTCACGTCGACGTTATGAGCGCTGGCTGCCGCTGCGGTGGTGCGGCGCAGTTGTTCTGGGTCCGCGTCAACCACAGTGATCTCTAGGGCAGTGACCGGATACGCCGCGATGCGGGAGATTCGTTCGATGTTTCCGCCGCTATCGCGAATCGCCTCGGCGATGGCGGCTATGGCACCCGGTGGCAGCGGGGCGGCTAAGACCACGACCTGTTGCCGGCCCAGTTGCCGATCGTTGGGCAGGTCTCGGGTAGCGGCGATTTCCACGTCGAGTGCCAGTTCCTCGGCGAGTTGGGCTAGGTGTTGTCGAATCTGGTCTGGCTGATCTGGGACGAGGAGCACCAGCTGCACTAACCGGCCGGACACCACAGTCTGCTCTACATCGAGTACCTCACCCCGCAACTGTTGGAAGATACGTGCAGTCAGCCCAGGACGATCTCGGCCGCTGACAGTGATCAGCAGTGAATCCTGAGGAACATTCGATGTGTCAGCCATGGCACGCCCACGATACCGACTCGGCAACCCGGGAATGGCTAGCCCTCGGCGATTGACCCGTGGACTTACCCCGCGTGGTCCCGCTCCGGGAAAGTACCGAGGTCCTGCAGTGCAAATCCACCGGGATAACTACGCATCCGCGCGTAGTTCTCCGCCAGCGCTCCGGTCCGGCGAGCAGGGAAGAGGCGCAAGATTCGGCCCCGTGCCGCCAGAAGCGCATGAGTGGCGCGATAGAAAGCCGTTGGTGGGCGCTGGTAGGCCAGCGCCGCCAGTAGTGGCGGATCCATCATCGACCGTGCCGCAGCCTGTACCAGCGGCATCAGTGGCCGCGGATAGAAGCTAGTTAGCAAGTTGAGGGTGGCGTCAGCAACGCGGCGTGATGCGGGATTTGTTCGGAAGTGCTGCCCCTCGTAGTCATCCATCAAGTCGCCGAACTCCTGATAGTCAGCAGGGATGTCCTTGATCCCCATCATGCGCCCGAGGTGCTGATAGAAGGCCACTGTCGCCCGCACCTCACCCGGATCCAACGGGCGCTTGCCGTAGTCGGCAATCCACCGAATCGGAACCACGACGAAAGTGCTGAGAACGTAGCGCAGGTCGTTGTTACTGATGTCGTAGGCCCGATGCATCTGGTTGATCCGTCGGATTGCTGTTCGGCCAGCATCGCTATCGAAGCCAGCGGTGGTCGGTTGCTCCAAGAGCAGCGTGGTGTCGTCATACCGCTTTTGGGTGTGCCGTTGGAACTCTTGAGTGCGATCTAGTAACTCGCCGATGGTGGGTACTGCAAAAGTGCGAAAAAGAGCCAAACTCAGCGACTGCAGAATCTCCCACGGGAACTCGTACTGCGCAATATTGCGGTAGATCTCCGCATAGTCGCGCTGTGGATCGAGTGCCGCATTTCGCCGCCGCCAGTAGTCGCGCGGGACCCCACCGAAATGGTTTCCCCCGACTCGGAATCCACTCATATGCTGAACCTAGCGGCATCGCCGCTGTTTGGTCCGGCAGCTCATCGGTTACCCGCCGGACTTCGCCATCGTGTCGGCTGACTCCCGTTCAGGTGTTCGCTGACTGGGTCAAGCCGGTGCGAGCAATGGCACGCTGAAAGCGGCAGCGCTGGCCCGACGAGCCAGTGGTCGGAGTTCCCGAATCTGCTGCGGGGGATTCGCCCCCCGGCGCTGGGCCAGTTCCTGCGCCACGCCAGTCAGCCACCAGACCCGCAGGGCAGACTCGGCCAGCTGCGCGGCGCGTGGTGGCAGTCCAGGTGGTGGGTCGGGTGGTCGCCAGTCGCGGTAGCGAGACAACTCGGCCATCGCGACCTCATCGGGTTCTAGCCCGGTCATGCTGGCGGAGATCTGCAACATGCCCTCCCGCATCAACGAGTGCGCCTCACCGAGAGAGCCCAGCTGGGCGATGGGATCAATCCGCTGCGAACTTGGTAACACCAACCAGTCCAGCGGTGGTTCGCCATCGGCGGGAATCATCGTTATCGAGCCATCGCCGGCGACAATAGCCACCCCGGCCCCTACCGCTGCTTTGGTGATGGGTGCCGGTCCGGGTAGTCCCAGTGGATCGCCCGCCTCGACCACCGCCAGCACTGCTCGATCGACCCCACGACCTCGCAACGCGCCGACCAACGCAGGCCCGGCGACTGGAGCTTCAGCGAGTCCATGGCAGGTGCCGAGGATCTTGCCAGCGGCATCATCTGGTGAACAGATTTGAGCCAGCACCGCATTCAGCCACCACACCATTTGACCGCTGGCGGCAATCCGGCGCACCTGACTGGTCACCGTTTCCTCCCAGCGGTGAGTCCGGTGGGGTTGACGATGGTGGTTTTGCACCAAGTCAACTCGGCACCGGTGCCACGAGAAATCGGTATCACGGCGTCACTTTGACACACCAGGGCCGATCGCGACAGTAGGTCATGGTCACGATGACTAGCCGCCGCGGTTCAATCAGCGATCCCGGCGAATTCGCCAGGTATGGTGCGGAGCGTGACCACGGTGATCCGGGTGGAAGCAGCCTCCGTTCAGCGCGAAGGTAAGCCCATCCTGTCCGAGATCAGCCTGGAGGTGACGGCTGGCCAGCGCTGGGCGATTCTGGGTCCCAATGGTGCGGGAAAGACCACGCTGTTGGACCTGATGGCTACCCGGGTTCATCCCACCACTGGTGCCATCTCAGTTTTGGGGGAGCCGTTGGGTCTGGTGGATGTCTTTGACCTCCGGCCCCGGATTGGGCTGCTGTCCGCGCGCGCCACGGATAGCATTCCCGCCCACGAAAGCGTTATCGACACGATCATCACCGCCGGTTGGTCGGTTTCGGGCCGTTACCTGGAAGAGTATGACGACGTCGATCTGAAGCGCTGCGACGAGCTGTTGTATTTCATGGGCTTGGAGCACCTAGCGGATCGCCGGTTGGGCACGCTGTCAGATGGCGAACGCAAGAAGGTGCTGTTGGCGCGGGCGTTGTTTCCCAATCCGGAACTGCTGTTGATGGATGAACCAGCAGCTGGCCTAGATGTTGGGGCGCGGGAGAACCTGCTAGATCGGCTGTCTGCCGTTGCGCGGGACGAAACCGCGCCCGTGCAGGTCATGATTACCCACCATGTGGAGGAAATTCCCGCCGGCTTCACCCACGCACTGCTGCTCCGGGAGGGACGAATGCTGGCCCAGGGGCCCATCGATGAGGTCATCACCGAAGAGCATCTGACCGCAGCATTCGATACCCCACTTCTCGTGAGCAAGGTGTTCTCCCGATTCTGGGCGTTCGGTAACTAGCTGCGGCTACCCGTCTGGTGGTAGACGTTGCGTGTTCGCTGATCGAGGAGAACCGCGTTCTCGCCGCTAGATGGCGTGCCGCAGCGGTGTGATACCCGTAGGCTGAAGGTATGGATGCATGGGTGTGGTGGACGATTGGGGCAATCGTGCTCGGCATCGCGGAGTTTTCCACCGGTGGCACGCTCATTCTGGGAATGCTGGCTGTCGGTTCGCTCGCAGGTGCGGGTACCGCGGCGGTCACTGGTTCGGATTGGCTTCCTTGGCTGGTTTTCGCCGGTACAAGTGCGGCTATGGTTGGCTTCGTCCGACCGGTCGCGCGGCGCCACATCCGACAACCGATTGAAACTCGTTCTGGAACCGCAGCCCTGGTGGGGGCTGATGCCGAGGTGGTGGCCGAGGTTGATGGTCACGATGGTCGGGTGAAACTGCGCGGCGAACTATGGTCAGCGCGCAGTTTCGACGGTGACACGGTCTACCCAGTGGGTGAGTCGGTCCAGGTCCTAGATATTGAAGGTGCAACGGCGCTGATCGGTTGATCGGGCGCAGGAAGTAGGAATCATGACCATCGGAGCAATTGTTGGGCTTCTTGTCGCCATTCTGGTGTTGATCATTTTGAGCCGGACCGTCAAGATCGTTCGCCAGGCACACGCTGGCATCGTTGAGCGGCTCGGGCGCTACCAGCGCACGCTGATGCCGGGCTTAAGCATCATCATTCCGTTTGTGGATCGGATGCGGACCCTCGTCGACATGCGTGAGCAGGTGGTGAGTTTCCCGCCGCAACCGGTCATTACCGAAGACAATCTGGTGGTACAGATCGACTCCGTCATTTACTTCCAGGTGACCGACCCGCAGGCTGCTACGTATGAGATCAATGATTACATTCATGGCGTCGAGCAGTTGACTGTCACCACGCTGCGAAATGTCGTAGGGGGCATGGATCTTGAGGAAACCCTGACCTCCCGCGAAGAAATCAACCTAGCGCTGCGAGGGGTGCTAGACGAGGCCACTGGCAAATGGGGAATCCGGGTCAACCGGGTGGAACTCAAGGCGATCGACCCGCCGCCGTCAGTGCAGGACTCGATGGAGAAGCAGATGCGGGCCGAGCGAGACAAACGAGCCGCGATCCTCAGTGCGGAAGGCTCCAAGAGATCGGCCATCCTCACCGCCGAAGGTGAGCGTGAGTCGCAGATTCTGTCGGCAGAAGGTGATGCGCGGGCCAGAGTTCTGCGGGCGGAGGCTGAGGCGGAAGCCATCGCCCGGGTCTTCGGCGCAATTCATGCTGCCGACGCCGACGAGCAAGTTATGGCGTATCAGTACTTGCAGCAACTGCCCAACATCGCTAACGGAACTGCCAACAAGGTCTGGGTGGTGCCCGCCGAGTTGAGTTCGGCCATGGCGGGCTTAGGCCAGGCCTTCCGCAGTAGTGGCGGGAAAGAGGATTAGTTCGACCGGCTGGATCGGGTTGTCGATCATGGCCCAGCTAAGCCGAGACCATGGCTGAGTTGAACCTGGTCGCTGTCGATGATGCTGCTGACGAGCGAATCACGGCGTACACGAACCTCACCGACGTGCGGCTACGTTCCGTCCGGGAACCTGCCGAGGGGTTGTTCATGGCTGAGTCAGTCCCGGTGATCACCCGGGCTGCTGCCGCTGGCTATCCGGTCAGATCGGTGCTGACTGAAGAGAAATGGTTGGAGCAGTTACGCCCGATTCTGGTCGATCAACCGCAGTTGCCGATCTACGTAGCCAGCCAAGAAGTCATCACCGCCACCACCGGCTTTCGCATGCACCGCGGGCCGATGGCTGCGATGGCGCGACTGCCGTTGCCGACCCCCACAGCGGTACTTGCTCATGCTGACTGGGTGGTCGTTCTCGACGGTTTGGTCGATCACACCAACGTGGGAGCGGCCTTTCGTTCGGCAGCGGCGTTCGGTGCGGGGGCGGTGCTGGTGACCCCCACTTGTGCTGACCCGCTCTATCGCCGCAGTGTGCGCGTGTCGATGGGTACGGTTTTCCAAGTGCCCTGGACCCGCGCTGAATGGGAGTCGGGTCTACCCGGAGTGGTCACGGTAGCGCTGACCCCAGATCCGGCCGCGCCGGAACTGACGCAACTTCTCGCCGATAACGCGGACCAACGGCTGGCACTGGTGGTGGGAAGCGAAGGTCCTGGCTTAGCTGCGGGTGCTCGCCAGGCGGCGGAACTCCAGGCGCGGATTCCGATGAGTGGTGGAGTGGATTCGCTGAACGTTGCTGCGGCAGTTGCGGTGGCCTGTTTTGCGGTAGCGCAGTCGCGCAGCTAGTCCAGTGCAGTCAGCAACAGCCGGAACTAGATGCTGTAGGGCTCAGCGGGTTCCTCATTGGCCTGGCCGTCTTGTTTCTGTCGGCGCCACAGGATGAACACATACAGCGGCACTCCGATCATGATGATCATGAACAGCCAGTAAATCTCTTGGGTGCCGCCACCGTAGAGCGCGAAGATGCAGAAGGCCAACGCGATGACCGCTACCGTCATCTGTCGCACTAGATGTTTGACATCCATTTGGCCCCGGTCGATGAGCAACCATTTAATCTGTGCGGCTGCGGAGAAACTGTAGGAAATCATGGTGGCCACCGCTGACACCAGCACCAGCACCGCGACAGCGTTACCCAGCGATCCACCGGAGAACTGCAGGATGAGGATGCCGGCAGCGAGAGTTGACGAAATGAGCAGTCCGGTGGCTGGCGCACGATTGATGTTGAGTTTGCCGAAGACCTTGGGTGCCAGACCATCAAACTCGGCGGCCATCGGAATCTGGCCGGACAGCAGCAGTAGTCCGTTCATGGCGCCGAGGCAGGAGATCACCGCAAGTAGCGCCACTACCGGGCCGGCCCAACTGCCAAACATGTTCTCTGCGGCGATGCTGAACGCCGCATCGTTACTTTGCAGTTCTTCGTTGGGCACTGCGCCGAAGACGGCTGCGGTACTCAACAGATACACGACTGCCGCACCGATGGTGCCGATCATCGTCGCTCGGGGGATGGTCTTGTCCGGTTCGTGCACATCCCCGGCCGGAATCGTGGCGGCCTCGACGCCGATAAAGCTGAACAAGGTGTAGGCCATGACAGCGGCAATGACCTCCACCGTGGGTAGTTCGCTGCCATTGAAGGGACCGAGATTGTCCGGGTTGAAAGCGATGAAACCTAGGGTGCCGATCAAGAGCAGCGGTACAACCTTGAGAACAGTGAGCACCAGTGAGGTCTTCGCGCCGGTCACGGCACCTTTGCCGTTGACCCAGGTCAGTAACGCGATCACGGCAATCGCCGTGCCTGCACTGAGCCACTTGTTCTCCACTACCGGTGGAATCAATACCCCGAGGTAAATCACCATGGATGAGGCGATCGCTCCGACGGCAACCCAGGCTCCAATCCAGTAGGTCCAGGCCGATTGGAAGCCAACGAAGTCACCGAAACCGCTACGTGCGAACGCGTAGGGTCCACCAACGTCTGGAGACCGACGGGCTAGTCGGGCAAAGACCAACGCCAGCGCGATGCTGCCTAGCGCGGTCAGAGCAAAGCCCACCAAACTGATGGGCCCGTACTGGGCGAGCCAGGTGGGCTGGGTAAAAATACCCGCGCCGATGATCGTTCCCGTGACCAGCGCTGTCGCCGGCCACAGCGTCATTCCCCGCGGATTGGCATCCGCATTAGCTGGCTTGTCGTCGATGGCGGTCATGAATCGGTATCCTCCACATTCCGCGGGACGAGCACCGAACGTCTCGTTTGCCACTAACCTAGTGCTCGCCCGCCTGCTTATCTTGTCGTTCGGTCAGATAGCAGTAGCGGTGATCGTGGAGAGGAAGACTATGTCCGCCGACCTCACCCAGCCGCAGGGCGGCTGGCTGTCGCCCGCCGCCATGCAAGAGGCACGCGACCAGGTGCCGCTGGTGTACTTGGATGCTGTCCCCGTCCGAGTGGACGAATCGGGGGTGCTCACCCAGGTGGGGCTCCTACTGCGCGCTACTCAAGACGGAATGTTGAACCGCACCCTGGTGTCCGGTCGAGTGCATAAAGGGGAACGGATCCGAGATGCGCTGTTGCGTCATTTGGAAAAGGACCTCGGGCCGATGGCGCTGCCTCGGGTGCCGGTGTCACCGCAGCCGTTCACGGTGGTCGAGTATTTTCCCGATCCCGGTGTGACCGGGTTCTATGACTCCCGCCACCAAGCCGTTTCGTTGGCGTTCATCGTGCCGGTATTTGGGGACTGTGAGCCCACCCAGTCGGCACTGGAATTGGCTTGGCTTTCGCCGGAGGAAGCTATCAGTCCGGATGTTCTGGTCGAGATGATCGGTGGCCGAGATCGGTTGCTGCGCATGGCGTTGGCTCATGCCGGAGTGTTGCCCTGATGACTGCCGCGATCTACATCACCTCGCTAGCCCCCGGCAGCGGCAAGTCGCTGGTCAGCCTGGGAGCGATGGAGGCAGCTGCTACCCGCACAGCAAGAGTGGGATATTTCCGGCCAGTGATTTCTGGTGGTCATCACCCGGATGCTCAGATCGAGTTGATGCGACGCCGCTATCAACTTCAGCAGGACTATGAGAGCTCCTATGGGGTCACCACGGCGGAAACTCGAGTATTGGGTCAACGTGTCCCGCCCAGTCTGGTGCACCGCATTTTGGCTCGCTACGAAGAGTTGGCTCGTAACTGCGACGTGGTGATCGTCGAAGGTAGTGACTTCACCGGAGCCTCTGCTGCCTTCGAATTCGAGTTGAACGCAGAAATCGCGGAGAACTTGGCGGCGGCCACCGTGGTGGTGCTCTCCGCAGCGCACCATAATGCCGAACAGGTCTCGGCCGCGGTCACCGCTGCCCGCAGTAGTTTGGCGCAGCATCGGGTGACGCTCTTTGGCCTGGTCATCAATCGGGTGTCGCCGACGGATCGAGACTCGATTGCGTCGACTGTCGCCCAGCCTGACGGGACCCCGGTCTGGCTACTGCCGGATGAACCTGGGTTGGATCGGCCATCGCTGCGAGATATTGCCGCGGCGGTGGGTGCTGAGCAAATCGTGGGGGAGCCAGAGGTACTCGATCGCGGTATCGCCGGCAACGTCATCGGTGCGATGACTCTGCCGCATCTGATGGAGCGGATAACGCCGGATACCTTGATCATCACCCCCGGCGACCGGGCCGATGTACTGCTGCTTGCGCAAGCCTCGCGACTGGAAACGAGTCTGCCGGCAATCGCCGGGGTACTGCTCACCGGTGGTTACGCCCCAGACCCCATCATGATGGAGTTCATCCAGCAGTTGGGTGCTGAGTCAGTACCGGTCCTGCTCACCGAGCGAGGCACCTTCCAGACCGCCGACATCGTGTCGCAGGTGCGGGGAACACTGGAAAGCGGTGGTGACAGCAGGATTGACCTAGCACTGCGAACCTTTGCCGAGCACGTGACTGTCGACGAGTTGGCTGACCGGCTCATCGCTACCCGGCCAGATCAGATCACCCCGGTTATGTTCGAGCGGCAGTTGGTGGCACAGGCTAAGACCCAGCCCCAGCACATTGTGTTGCCGGAGGGTAGCGATGATCGAGTTCTCACCGCAGCTCACCGCATCAGGTTGCGCGAAGCAGCCAGGCTCACGGTGTTGGGCAATGTCGACGACATACAGTCCCGGGCCGATCGACTCGGTATTGATCTGGCCGGTGTGAATCTGGTTGATCCGGTGCAGGACGTCCAGCGACAGCGATACGCCGATGAGATTTTGCGGCTCCGGGAGCACAAAGGGATGTCGGCTGAGACTGCCTGGGAACTATCGGGTGATCCCACCTGGTTCGGAACTCTCATGGTGCAGTGCGGTGTGGCTGACGGGATGGTGAGTGGAGCCGTGCACACCACTGCGGACACGGTACGACCGGCGCTGCAAATCATCCGCACCTCACCAGATATTTCAGTGGTGTCCAGCGTCTTTTTGATGGTGCTTCCTGACCGCGTCTTTGTGTACGGCGACTGTGCGGTGCTACCGGACCCAGACGCGGCGCAGTTGGCTGACATTGCAGTGTCGTCAGCGGCGACAGCTCGGGCCTTTGGCATTGATCCACGGGTGGCCATGCTGTCCTACTCCACCGGGTCGAGTGGATCCGGTGCTGACGTTGCGAAGGTCACCGCCGCTACTGCGCTGGTACAACAGCGGGCTCCGGACATAGCCGTAGCGGGGCCGATTCAGTTCGATGCAGCGGTGGATCCGCAGGTAGCAGCCGCAAAGTTGCCCGATTCCGAGGTGGCAGGCCGCGCCACCGTTTTGGTCTTCCCAGACCTCAACACCGGCAACAACACCTACAAAGCGGTGCAGCGATCTGCTGGTGCGCTGGCGATTGGCCCGATCTTGCAGGGGCTGCGGCTGCCGGTGAATGATCTAAGTCGCGGTGCAACAGTGGATGACATCGTCAACACTGTGGTCATCACCGCCATTCAGGCACAGGGCCTCGGCGGGAGGGAGTAGCGTCATGGGCTTTATCCTCGTCGTCAACGCTGGTTCGTCGTCGCTGAAGTTCGCGCTACTCGACCCGAGCACTGGTGAACGTGCAGCTGAGGGGATCGTGGAGCGGATCGGGGAAGCATCTGGCGCGGCGAGCTATCAGGGCAAGGGCGACAAGCAGGAGTTGGAGCAACCGATTCCCGACCACGCGGCTGCGTTTGTCTTAGCTGGTGAGTTGATGGCGGCGGACGGCCAGCCGGAGCCGGTGGGCGTGGGGCACCGGGTGGTTCATGGCGGTGATCGGCTCACCCGACCAGTGGTCATCGACGAAGCAGTCATCGCTCAGATTGAAGCCTGCGTGCCGTTGGCGCCGCTGCATAATCCCGGTGCGTTGAGTGGCATTCGGGCGGCGCAGGAGCACTATCCGGCGGTGAATCACGTTGCGGTGTTTGATACCGCCTTCCACGCGACGATGCCCGCCGCCGCGCGGGAGTACGCTATTGATCGGCAGGTGGCGCGCGAACACTCGATTCGCCGATACGGGTTTCACGGGACTTCGCATCGCTACGTGTCCCGACAGGCGGCCAAGTACCTCGACCGGGCTGCGGAGGACACCAACGTCATCGTGCTCCATCTCGGTAATGGCGCAAGTGCGTGTGCGGTGCGAGGTGGCAAAAGCGTGGAAACCTCGATGGGAGTCACACCGCTAGAGGGACTAGTCATGGGTACCCGAAGCGGCGACATTGATGCCTCAGTTCCGGTCATGCTCGCGAGGGCCGGTTGGGATTCTGACGCAGTGGACGACTTGCTGAATCGGCGTGGCGGCCTCAAAGGGTTGTGCGGGGACAACGACATGCGAGAAATCTCGACCAGGGTCGCCGCTGGCGACGAGGATGCCGAACTTGCCCGGCAAGTGATGATTCACCGGCTGCGCAAGTATCTGGGTGCCTACAGTTTCGTGTTGGGCCGGGTGGACGCCGTGGTGTTCACTGCGGGAATCGGCGAGCACAACTCCTGGACCCGCCGCGAGGTGTGCCGAGACCTAGCCGGGTTCGGCATCGAGATTGACGAAGTGGCCAACGAGAACCTCGGCGACGACATCACTCGGATTTCGACACTTAACTCACCCACTGTCGTGCTGGTAATTCCTACTGATGAAGAACTGGCCATCGGGCGCGACGCCGCGGAGTTCGTCCACTAACGACATACCGCAGCAAGGGCCGCTGGCTAGCTCACGGGACGGATAGGGTGCCAGACCGTCGACTAGTTGGATGGCGCGCTTTCCGCCCGAATCATTCGGTAGTAGTCGATTTTTCGCTGTGATCATGAGGGATTAGGGCGGTGAGTGGATTTTCCTGCGGAAATCGTGGATGGCTGGGTTTAGTTCTGGGGTATCCGGGGCAGAACTAGGGTGGATCGAGTCTCCAACACCGAGATGACATCTTTGTCCGGTTGTCACGGCCCAACGATCCACTCGCTGTAATTCACGAATTCACGGGGGTATATTGCAGTGATTCGCGGGCGCGGCGGTATCCGCGCCCGCATTCCCTCCGCACCTCTCTTGGCCAGATGATGTCCGTGCGGCTTACTCTGATAGTCGACGAACTCGGGGACAGGAACTGATGACCACCACGGCCGTAGAGCAGACGCAACGCACGTACTCGGTGCGCACGTTGGGCTGCCAGATGAATGTGCATGACTCGGAGCGCATGGCTGGGCTGTTGGAAGAGGCCGGTTACTCGCCAGCTGCAGCAGAGTCGTCAGCGGACTTGATCGTCATCAATACCTGTGCGGTGCGAGAGAACGCCGACAACCGGCTATATGGGAACTTGGGCCATCTGGCGGCTAGGAAAAGAGAACAGCCGGATTTCCGGATCGCGGTGGCCGGATGCCTCGCGCAAAAGGATCGTGACACCATTTTGGAACGAGCGCCGTGGGTGGACGTAGTTCTGGGCACTCACAATATTGATGTGCTCCCTGTCCTGCTGGACCGGGCCGAACGCTCAGGTGAATCACAAGCCGAGTTCAGTGAGACCCTGCAAGCGTTTCCCTCTGACCTGCCGGTGCGCCGACAGTCTGCTCACGCCGCGTGGGTGTCGATCAGCGTCGGCTGCAACAACACCTGCACGTTCTGTATCGTGCCATCGCTGCGAGGTCGAGAACGAGATCGGCGCCCGGGTGAAATCTTGGCCGAGGTTTCTGCGCTGGCGGAGCAGGGCGTGCGAGAGGTGACGTTGCTCGGCCAAAATGTCAATGCCTATGGTGTCGAATTCGGTGAACGTGAGGCGTTCGCCGACTTATTGCGGGCGGTCGGCGCCGTTCCTGGTATTCGTCGCGTTCGCTTCACCAGCCCCCACCCGCGAGATTTCACCACGGCAGTAATTGCAGCTATGGCAGAAACACCCAGCGTCATGCCGCATCTGCACATGCCGCTCCAAAGTGGATCTGACGATGTACTGCGTCGGATGCGCCGTTCCTATCGTGCTGATAAGTACTTGGGCATCATCGCGGATGTTCGGGCTGCAATTCCCGACGCTGCGATCACCACCGACATCATCGTGGGTTTCCCGGGGGAGACGGAAGCGGACTTCGACGGCACCCTCGACGTGGTCCGGCAGTCGCAGTTTGCCGATGCGTTCACCTTCCAGTATTCACCGCGGCCCGGGACTCCGGCGGCGGATTTCGACGACCAGATCCCTGCCGAAGTGGTTACGGAGCGTTTTCAAAGACTGACCGCCTTGGTGACCGAGATCGCCTGGGACCAGAATCGGCAGCTCGAGGGTCGGGAGCTGGAAGTGATGGTGTCGGACAGCGACGGTCGTAAGGACCGCGACACTGAGCGAATCACCGGTCGCGCCCGGGACAACCGGCTTGTTCACGTGCTGCCGCCAGCAGAGTCAGTTCGACCAGGTGACCTGTTGGCAGCAACGATTACTCGCGGTGCCCCTCACCATTTGATTGCTGATGTGCCCGCTCGAGTGGTGGAGCGAGTTCCGGCCCAGGACGGTTGCGCGCCCGCCCCGAATGCCGCTCGGCAAGTGGGGTTGGGTATGCCCGAGGTCCCGCACCCCTGAGATCGCAATAGCCCCACGTGCGGACATTTAGGACATTCAGAAACAACGAATGCCGCCAAGTCGCCCCAGCGGCATTCGTTGGTCCTAGCGGTCGTCGACCGCGTTGGCTCTAGGCTTCGTCTTCTGCTTCTTCGCCACCGGAAACCTTGGATGCGGCATCTTGTGCTGCTCCCACTACGGTGTCCTTGGCGCCAGTGATGGCCTCGCCAGCCTTGCCGGCAGCTTCGGTGGCCTTCTCGGCGAGCTCGGTGGCCTTGCCGCCAGTCTTCTCATCCACGAAAGCGGTGGCCTGGGAAACTGCCTGCGTAGCCTGCTCTTGCAAACCGGCGGCGGCCTCAGTTGCCTTGCCAGCTGCCTCCTGAGCCTGCTCCTGCAGACCGGCAGCGGCCTCAGACGCCTTTCCGGCGATTTCGGCAGCCTTTTCCTTGATGTTGTCGGTTTGTTCGCTCATGGCACGGTCCTCCTGTGCGTTGCGATTACGTTGATACCTTACGGGATTATGGAGTCGTGATGCTCGGGAACGACACGAAAAATGATCATGATGCGCGGGAGCGACTCATCGTAGTGACTGGTCCGACGGCAGCTGGCAAAACAGAGTTGTCATTGAAATTGGCTCGGGCCGTCGACGCCGAAATCCTCAATGGTGACGCGATGCAGTCCTATCAAGGGCTCCAGATCGGCACGGCAAAGCCAACCGAAGCGGAGCGAGGAGGGGTGCCGCATCACCTGTTTGACCTATGGCGGGTGGATGAAACTGCTTCATTGGCTCACTACCAGCGAACCGCACGGGCGGTGGCGCAGCAGGTGTGGGCACGTGAGCGGCAAGTGATCGTGGTCGGAGGGTCGCCGCTATATCTGCGGGCGTTGTGCGATGAATTGGATATCCCGCCCCGCGACCCAGCACTGCGCGCCGAACTCGCAGAGCGAGCAGAGCGAGAAGGTGGCGCAGCACTTCACCGTGAGCTTGTGCAGCTGGATCCGCAAGCGGCGGCTGAGATTGATCCGCGAAATGTGCGCCGAGTGGTGCGGGCCTTGGAAGTAGTGCGATTGACCGGCTCGTTCACGGCCCGGATCCCAGACCCGACATCGTGGCGCCCCACAGTATGGCTAGGAGTGGATCTGCCTCGCGACGTACTCGATGAACGCATCAGGCAGCGTGCTGAGCGGATGTGGCAGGCAGGTCTGTTGAGCGAGACGGCTGACCTGTCGGCTAGTGGTCTGCGTGATGGCGCGACAGCGAAGAAAGCGGTGGGCTACCAGCAGGCGCTCGCGGTCCTAGCCGGTGATGCTTCTGAGGAAGAGTGGTTGGTCGATACGGTGCGCGCGACAAGCCGGCTGGCCCGCCGCCAGCAACGCACCTTGCGGCGTGACCGCAGGATTCACTGGTTGGATGGGGCTCTTCCGCCCGACCAGTTACTTGCTGCAGCCTTGCCGCTGGTGACGTCGCAGCGTGACTGACCGGGTTACCTGCCGGCCAGTGCTGGCCGGCGTTGATCATTGCAGTCGTCGGTAGAACTCAGTCCCCAATAGCAGACTGAACAGCGGTCGCGGCAATGCCAAAAGTGCTGACAGGGTCCGAACGTCGCCACCGGAAGCTTGGCTGGCGTGGGCCCGCAGCGCAGCCCGTTTGAAGTCCACGAAGTCGCGCACGTTGACTCGGTGGGTGATCTCACTTCGTGGCGTGAAGGCATTCATGAACTGTTCGGGATCGAAGTCCTCGGGCAAAGACAGATATCGATCAGCCAGTTGGGCGCCGATCGCAAACGGTTCCCGCGGAGCGGTAACGGCAAACACCTTGCTGGGGCCGGCGAGGTTCGCCGCGGCAACACCGACCTGGTGAATCCTGACGTGGTCGGGATGACCGTAACCACCCGCCTGATCGTAGGTAACGAGTACGTCGGCAGCCTCTTCAGCCAACACCTCCGCTACCCGAGTGGCGATCGCCATGACTGGCGCTTGGCATAGCGTCTTGGTGCCGTCGTCAGTCACTCGATCGCCGTGTAGACCGGAGTCTGCGTAGTGCAGTAGCTCCAGTCGTTGCACTCCCAACATTCGGGCGGAACGAACCAGTTCCTCCTCCCGGATGTCTGCCAGGCCCCGATCTTGCAGTTCATGCGCTGCCAGTCCGGCCTCGCCGCTGGTGGCGGTGATCAGCACGACTCGCTGACCCTCACTGGACGCGCGGGCCATCGTGCCAGCGGTCAGCAGTGCTTCATCGTCGGGGTGGGCGTGCAGGAACACCAAGGTCTGCGGCATACCGGTATCTTGCCTGGATTACGAGCGCTTCGCTGTTCCGTTAGCGTGGGGTGCGGGAAAGTTTGTCCATCACGGTGATGCGGAAGGTAGGTAGCCATGCGGATTACCCACATCAGCGACTGTTACCTCCCGCGACTCGGTGGCATTGAAGTGCAAGTAACCGAGTTGACCAGGCGACAAGCGGAGCAGGGTAACGATATTCATGTCCTTACCGCTACTCCCGGAGAGGACGTACGCAAAGGCACCGAGATCATCGACGGGGTCACGGTGCATCGTGTGACCGCCCGGATGCCGTTCGAACTCCCCGTCCACCCACGCACGCGAAAAGCGCTAGCGCCGTTGCTGGCCAGCCAATCACCTGATGTTGTGCATGTGCACCTGGGTGCGGTGTCGCCGTTTGCGTGGGGTGGTATTCGAGCTGCGCTGAAAGTGGGGCTTCCGGTACTCGCCACGGTTCACAGCATCTGGGGCAAGATGTCGCGAGCTGGCTATCGAGCCTTGGATGGATTGCGGGACTACTGCGATCGCGGGGTGCAGCCAGCAGCAGTCAGTCGGGTAGCGGCTGATTTGATCGCTGCGGCATTGCACTACTCCGGGGAGGTGTTCATCACCCCCAACGGTGTCGATCTTGCTGACTGGAGTCCACAGGGGAAGCTCCCCGGCGAGGCAGGCTCCCCGACGACCTTCGTGACCGCGATGCGGCTGGCGCCTCGCAAGCGCTCACAGCCACTGCTGGAGATGTTTGCGGCAGCGCAACAAATTGCGGGTCCGCAGCATCCCATGCGCTTGTTGGTAGCGGGTGACGGCCCACATCGAGCTCGACTAGAAAAGTATGTTCGTAGTCACGGGCTGACCGATAGCGTGACCTTTCTCGGTCGCCTTTCTCGGCCTGACCTGCATCAGTTGTATTTGCGCAGTGACGTCTTTGTGCAGCCCTCGATCAAGGAGAGTTTCGGTCTCGCCGCGTTGGAGGCCCGCACCAGCGGATTGCCGATCGTGGCTCGTTCGCAGACCGGGTTGTCGGAGTTCGTGCGAGACGGTTTGGAAGGCTTACTGGCAGTTGACGATCACGGAATGGCTGCCGCCATGGCGCTGCTAGCATCCGACGGCGTGCTGCGTGATGAGATTACCCGCCACAACGTGACCACACCGCCCGCGCAAATCTGGCCGGAGGTGCTTGCCGGGCTGCGCCGGGATTACCAACGACTGATGCGACCCGCTGAGCGGTGAGCATGCCCGTTGGGGCCTACTCTGGGGGAGTGGGTACGACAGTGGAGTTCCGTAAAGGACACGGCACCGGGAATGACTTTGTCTTGCTGCCAGATCCAACCGGAACCCTGGAACTGTCAGCCTCCCGGATCACGGCAGTGTGTGATCGACACTTCGGGCTCGGTGCTGATGGTGTGTTACGGGTAGTGCCGGCTGAGTTGGCTGATGTCGAATCGGACCTAGTCGTTGGCGCGGATTGGTTCATGGACTACCGCAACGCCGACGGCTCCGTCGCTGAGATGTGCGGCAACGGCGCTCGGGTATTTGCTCGCTACCTCGTCAGCGCCGGACTGGTGCCCGCTGGTGATTTCATCATCGGAACTCGCGGTGGCCCTCGGCAAGTATCAGCGGGGCTGACCGGCCAAGTGTCGGTGGGCATGGGTCCGGTTGCGGTGCACCCACTCGAATCAGCCACCGTTTCTCTCGCCGGTCAAGAATGGGCCGCCACCCCCGCTTTCGCTCCCAACCCGCACGCGGTCGCGATGGTGACTGCGCTGTCGGAGGTGGGAGAGATTGAGTCGGCCACGGCAGCGCCGGTGAATGCCTTTCCTGACGGGGTGAACATCGAGTTAGTCGAAGTGATTGATGCCGATCGGGTGGCGATGCGTGTCAACGAACGTGGCTCCGGGGAAACCCTTTCCTGTGGCACCGGGGCCTGTGCCGTGGCCGCAGTTCATCGTGCCACTGCTGGGGGATCGACACCGGTGACCGTGGCAGTCCCGGGGGGCGAAGTGGTCGTAGAATTCCGCGACGGCGAAGCCATTCTGTCGGGCCCCGCCGAACTCATCGCCAGTGGTGAGATCGATCCGCAATGGTGGGCATCACATTGAGTCAGCCCACCCCAGACACCGAACTCCACGTTGAGGAGCGGGCGGCGCTGCGCCGCGTGGAGGGGCTGTCCACTGAGCTGTCGGATATTTCGGAAGTCGAATATCGGCAGCTGCGGTTGGAGCGGGTGGTGCTGGTCGGGGTCTGGACCGAAGGAACTGCGGCCCAGGCGAAACTATCCATGGCCGAACTGGCTCGACTTGCCGAAACGGCCGGTTCGCAGGTGCTGGACGCGATCGTGCAGCGGCGCAACAAGCCGGACCCGTCGACCTTCGTCGGCAGCGGCAAAGTACTGGAACTGCGCGAGATCGTGGTGGCGGAGGAAGCTGACACCGTGATCTGCGACGGTGAACTATCGCCTGGACAGTTGCAGGCGCTGGAGAAGGCGCTGAAAGTCAAAGTGGTGGATCGCACCTGGCTGATTCTGGACATCTTCGCGCAGCACGCTCGCAGTCGTGAGGGCAAGGCACAGGTCGAGTTAGCCCAATACCAGTACATGTTGCCGCGATTACGGGGTTGGGGTGAGGCACTGAGTCGGCAGTCTGGGGGGATCGGTGCCTTCCGAGGACCCGGTGAGACCAAGCTGGAGATCGATCGCCGACGGATCCGCACCCAGATCGCCCGGCTGCGACGGCAACTTGCCGGCATGGTTCAGGCCCGACAAGTTCAGCGATCTGATCGTCGGCGACATCAAACTCCGGCTGTCGCGATCGTTGGTTACACCAATGCCGGCAAGTCCTCGCTGTTGAATCGACTTACCGATGCTGGCGTACTGGTGCAAGACGAGTTGTTCGCCACCTTGGATCCCACGGTCCGGCGCACCCGTACCGAGTCGGGCCGCGAATACACCCTCGCCGACACTGTCGGCTTTGTGCGGCATTTGCCACATCAGTTGGTTGAGGCGTTCCAGTCCACCCTGGACGAGGTGAACGACGCCGATCTGCTGCTGAATGTCATCGATGGTGGCGATCCAGAACCGCTGGGCCAACTTGCCGCGGTCAGGGAGGTATTGGCTGATATCGGTGCCGGTGAGGTTCTGGAACTCGTTGTGGTTAACAAGATCGAGTTGATCCCCTCGGACTTGCTCGCGGAAATCCGACACCGAGAGCCTAAGGCGGTGGGAGTGTCCGCGCATACCGGGCAAGGGATTGACGAGTTGAAGGCCCTAGTCGCTGAGCGTCTGCCGTTGCCAGAGGTCCGGGTGGACGTCGTGGTCCCATTCGACCGAGGCGATCTCACCTCAGCGCTACACGAACATGGCCAGATCTTGGCCAACGACTACACCGCAGACGGCGCTCGGATGAGTGCCCTTGTCCCCGGTTGGCTGGCCGCCCGTCTCGAGCCTTACCAGAGCAAAGGCTGACTCAACCCGGTTTCAGCACAGTGCCTGCGGCAGCGTGCCGGTCCCGCCAGTTCGGCCAAAATCACTTGTCAGGACAGGCCTACGCAACGTCGAAAATCGGTTCGCCGCAGTTGGCTAGTTTGTGTCAACATTTGAGGTTTACGGTGATCCAGGTGGGGCACACCCATGGCTAGGTGCACAACGCACCAGAGGTGAGACGTCAAGCACCAACGTCGTTGAGCCTCATGGTCGCCCCGGCCCATCCCCCGTGGTCGGGGCGACCCCTCCCAACTTGGCCGCCCGCAGCGGTTGAGTGTGGATTGCTCGTCGGTGGGTGGTGGTTTTCCACCGATCTGCCCCTACCGATGGCGTATTGACCTGGCCGCGTACGGTGATCCCGTGGATCAAACCCCGCTGGCGTTGCTGCGCAACATTGTCGAGCTGATGTCCGGGGTGCATCGGGTCGAGCAAGAAGAGATGGTCGAGGCTGTCGCGGCCGTGATGTGCACTCCGGAGCCACCGGATCAATCCGTGTTACTGGTGCAGGCGGGTACCGGCACCGGCAAATCACTGGGCTATCTCGCGCCAGCCATCACCGCCGCTGCTGAGTTTGACCGGCGCACCGTCATTGCTACCGCCACGTTGGCGTTGCAGCGGCAACTAGTGGAGCGTGACTTGCCCGCCGCCCTCGCGGGTTTGCCGGATGATGCCTCGGTCTCCGCGGAAGTGCTCAAGGGTCGCGGTAACTATTTATGTCGTGCCCGGCTCGATGGTCAAGGAACCGCCGATGATCAGGTCGAGTTGGAGTTGCCCGGTGGTGGCGGCCGACTGGAGCAGCAGGCAGCAGATTTGCGTGACTGGGCGCGTGATACCGAAACGGGTGATCGCGACGACTACGACAGTCCGCTCGACGCGCGCGTGTGGCGGGCGCTATCGGTGACTGGTCGAGAGTGTGTGGGGGCGAGTAAGTGCCCGTTCGCGGAGGAGTGCTTCAGCGAGATCGCACGTAGACGGGCCCGCGACGCTGACATTGTGGTGACCAACCACGCCATGCTTGCCCTGGACGCGCTGGATGGTGCTGATGTGCTGCCGGAGTATGAGGTTCTGGTCGTTGATGAGGGTCATGAACTAGTTGCCCGGGTGACGAACGCCGGAACTGTGCAGTTGGGGGCGGGCGTGGTGGAGCGGGCAGCGCGCGCAGCCCGCTCGTTGCTGACAGACGACTCTTCGGAGCGGCTTGCGGAAGCCGAGGATGCCCTCATCGCCGCGCTCGCGGAACTGCCACAGCAGCAGGAACGCCTCCCGGAACTTTCTGGACAAGTCGTGGACGCGCTAGGCCTGGTCAGGGATTCGTGCGCGATTGCAGTCAGTGATCTCACGCAACTGACGGGGGAGGAAGACGCTGCTCGCCATCGAGCGCAGGCTGGTTTGCAAGAGGTGCATGATGTTGCGGGGAAGCTGCTGTCCGGGGGCACCAGCGCAGGCGGAAGCGTGGTCTGGTTCGGCGGGGACTCAGACCAGCAGTTGTACTCCGCTCCGCTTCAGGTCGGTGATGTCATTGGTGGATACCTCGCAGATCGCCTGGCGACCGTGGTGACGAGTGCGACGCTCACGCTCGGGGGTGGCTTCGACACTGTCGCGGAGGATTTAGGGCTGCTCGACGATTGGGCAAGCCAGGATGTCGGGACGCCGTTTGACTACGCGTCGCAAGGGATTCTCTATGTGGCCGCGGATTTGCCACGCCCAGGTCGTGATGGTCCCGACCCCATGCTGCTGGAGCGGCTGCACCACCTCGTTTCAGCTGCCGGTGGACGCAGTTTGGTGCTGTTGTCGAGCTGGCGAGCGGTCGAGCGGGTTGAGCAGTTCCTGCAGGATAATCCCATCACCGATGTTGAGGTCTTGGTGCAACAACGCGGCGATTCCGTGGCTAGCTTGGTACGCCGCTTCAGTGATGATGAGACCAGTGTCTTGATCGGCACGATGTCATTGTTTCAAGGTGTTGATGTGCCCGGCGCAGCGAATCTGTGCGTGATCATCGACAAAATCCCATTTCCCCGCCCGGACGACCCAGTGCTGGCTGCTCGATCTGAGCAGGTGGACCGCAGCGGCGGCAACGGCTTTCGTGCGGTCTCGATCCCACGGGCGGCCCTATTACTGGCGCAAGGTTGTGGGCGGCTGATCCGCACCGATTCTGACCGTGGGGTAGTAGCGGTGCTTGACCCGCGGCTGCGAACTGCTGGCTACGGCAACTTCCTGCGGGAATCGTTGCCGCCGTTTTGGTCCACGACTGACACCGACAAGGTAGTAGGTGCGTTGGAGCGGCTCGTGGCTGAACCGGTACCCGACTCGGCCTAACCAGGTCGAGAGTTTCGCTGGTTAAAGCCGCCGGAATACCGACACGACTTTGCCCATGATGCGGGCGCTATCCCCCGGGATCGGAGCATAGGAATCGTTTGCGGGTAGCAGCCACACATGGCCATCTCGTCGCGACAACGTCTTCACAGTGGCTTCATCGTCGAGCAGAGCGGCAACAATTTCTCCGTTTTCAGCAGTCGGCTGGGAGCGGACTGCCACAAAGTCACCGTCACAGATGGCGGCATCAATCATCGAGTCCCCGCGCACCCGCAAGAGGAAAAGTTCGCCCTCGCCAACGAGTTCTCGGGGGAGCGGGAAGGTCTCTTCCACGGCCTGCTCGGCCAAGATTGGCCCACCCGCAGCGATTTGGCCTAGCAGCGGCACTGCCACGATTGAATCCGGCAGCGCATCACCTCTTTCTAGCTCCGGTTCAGCGGCGGATGTCGCTTTCGTATTGGGCAGTGGTTCAGCTCCGTCAGTCACCAGCAGGGCGCGCGGCGTATTCGGATCGCGGCGCAGATAGCCCTTCTCCTCAAGGACTCGCAGTTGATGAGCCACGCTGGAAGTGCTGGTGAGCCCCACCGCCTCGCCGATCTCCCGGACGCTAGGCGGAAAACCCTTTTCCTCCACCCGCTCGCGAATGAACGTCAAGATGGTGCGTTGACGCGCGGTGAGAAGCGGGACCGGCTGCTCGGTCGAACCATCGCCGGAATCGGTGTGGTCGTTTCGTGTCTTCGCGCTCATCGCATGCCTTCCTGCAGAACCGCACAGTGACAGGTTCTAGTGGCTCCACAGTGGCAGGTCACAGGCGGCTTTTCAAACAAATGTTCGAAAAACCCTTTACGTGTGTCGGAGCCCCCTGATAGGACTGGAGTCGAACGGGTGTTCGAACTATTGATGTTCGTTCGAAAGAGTTTCGAACGATGTAATCGAACGGATCGATTTCATCGCCACTCGAGCTGGAGGTCCACTCATGAGCGCAACTACTCCATCTGCATTTACTGTCCCTGCTTCACCGGCTACGGCCCGCCCGGCCATTTCACGTTCCTGGACCTTGGTGGGGCATTGGTTCGTTGCGCTCACGGTAGTGGCGGGTGTGATCACCGGACTGATCGCTGCGGTGGCGCTGGCGGTACCTGTTCTGGCGCAGGCAGCCGACCAAG
Organism: Actinomycetes bacterium; assembly: GCA_022599915.1. NCBI lineage: Bacteria > Bacillati > Actinomycetota > Actinomycetes > Actinomycetes bacterium. Next base: position 8,919 of record JAHZLH010000066.1, on the reverse strand, counting down.
CAGCAGCCAGTGAAGCAGTGCGTTCGGGAGACGGTGCCGTCGTACTACCTCAGCCCGCGCTGCGCGAATATCGGGTTCTTCCCGGGGACACCATCTGGTCACTAGCAGTTGCCAGTAGTTCTGCCGATCCGCGCGAGACAGTTGACCGGATCATGGAGCTCAACGGATTGGCCTCACCATCGCTACAGGTGGGCGAAGCGATCGTTTTGCCCAACGGCTGAGCGGGTTCGCGGCTGCGGAGAGCAACCACTTTGCGACACGCGGCAACTGCCTCTTGCGCATCTGCCCAGAAGGGCCTAGGTTCCCTACATCTAGTAGTTACACCAGTGTGGTTCATCCACAGATTGTGGTCGAAAGTCCACAGCTTGTCCCCAGGGAAGCCACAGGTTTGTACACAGCGAAGGAGATTTCGGCCCGATGAACTGCCCTTTCTGCCGGGAATCCGACTCCCGGGTCATAGATTCCCGGGCGACCGATGACGGCGCCTGCATTCGGCGTCGGCGGCAATGCTCTGTGTGTGCCCGGCGCTTCACCACCCTGGAGACGCCCAGCCTGCACGTACTGAAGCGCAGCGGTGTGCAAGAGGCTTTCAGCCGCAACAAAGTTATCTCCGGAGTTCGCAAAGCCTGCCAAGGGCGCCCGGTGAGCGAAGACGAGTTGGCGCTGCTTGCGCAACGGGTCGAAGACACCATCAGACAGGCAGGCCAGGCGGAGGTCCCCAGTGGGGAAGTAGGTCTGGCGATCTTGGCACCGCTTCGTGATCTCGATGAGGTGGCCTACCTGCGATTCGCTTCTGTCTACCGCGGCTTCAGCTCCTTGACCGACTTCGAAAAAGAAATTACTTATCTGCGGGAGGAACATGCTCCGGATTTGTGACACCGCTTACCCGCGATATCGGGTAACGACCAAAAGCCAACCATCCCCACAACCCACTGAGAAAAACCCAGTCTTCCCCCCGACTGAATCAAGGAGATAGTCAATGACCCAAACACCACATGAGGAAACGGTGCGAATCGACGAGGCTTCGAACGCCTCGGGCCGGGGCCTCAGCATCGAACGCGTATTCAGTACCGAAGGTGCGCACCCCTACGACGAAGTCGAGTGGGAGCGCCGTGATGTTGTCCAGTCCAACTGGAAGACCGGAGAAACCGTTTTCGAGCAGCGCGGTGTGGAGTTTCCGGTGGACTGGAGCCTCAACGCCTCCACCATCGTCACCAGCAAGTACTTCCGCGGTGCCGTTGGCTCTGACCAGCGGGAGTGGTCGTTGCGGCAGCTTATTGACCGCGTCGTCGACAAGTACGTGACAGCCGGTCGGGAGCACAACTACTTCGCTACTGAATTGGATGCGGACGTCTTCGGTCAGGAACTCACCTGGCTGCTGCTGCACCAGTACTTCTCCTTCAACTCCCCGGTGTGGTTCAACGTCGGCACGGTAAGCCCGCAGCAGGTCAGCGCGTGCTTCATCTTGTCAGTGGATGACACGATGGACTCGATCCTGAACTGGTACCGCGAAGAAGGCATGATCTTCAAGGGCGGTTCCGGCTCCGGACTGAATATCTCCCGGATTCGGTCGTCCAAGGAACTGCTGCGTTCCTCCGGTGGCACTGCCTCCGGTCCGGTGTCCTTCATGCGTGGTGCAGATGCCAGCGCCGGGACCATCAAGTCCGGTGGTGCGACTCGCCGGGCCGCGAAGATGGTCGTACTGGACGTCGATCACCCCGACATCGAAGAGTTCATCGACACCAAGGTGCGCGAAGAAGAAAAGATTCGGGTGCTGCGTGACGCCGGGTTCGACATGGACCTTGGTGGCAAAGACATCACCTCGGTGCAGTACCAGAACGCCAACAATTCGGTGCGAGTCTCTGACGAGTTCATGCGAGCCGTCGACAGCGACAGCGACTTCGGGTTGAAAGCCCGTACTGATGGTTCCGTTGTAGAGACAGTTCAAGCCAAAAAGTTGTTCCGGCAGTTGGCTGAGGCTGCTTGGGCCTGCGCTGACCCGGGTATCCAGTACGACGACACCATCAACGACTGGCACACCAACCCCGAGAGTGGTCGCATCAACGCGTCCAACCCATGCTCGGAGTACATGAGCCTAGACAACTCGTCATGCAACCTCGCGTCGATGAACTTGATGAAGTTCCTCGCCGACGACGACACCTTCGAAGTACAGCGGTTCGTTAAAGCAGTGGAGATCGTCATCACCGCGATGGACATCTCTATCTGCTTTGCGGACTTCCCAACCGAAGCGATTGGTCAAACCACTCGCGACTTCCGTCAGCTCGGCATCGGGTTCGCCAACCTCGGTGCGCTGTTGATGGCATCCGGTTTGGCGTACGACTCCGAAGGTGGTCGAGCGCTGGCCGCCTCCATCACCTCGTTGATGACTGGTGTGTCCTACCGTCGCAGTGCCGAGCTAGCGGGCATCGTTGGCCCCTACCAGGGCTTTGCTCGCAACGCCGAGTCTCACGCTCGAGTGATGCGTAAGCACGCCGCTGCGACTGACTCGGTGCGCACCGTGTCAGGACTGGACGGTGACGTGTTGCGGCAGGCCGTCGCTGAATGGCGTACCGGCCTGGACATTGGTTCCGAAAATGGCTGGCGCAACGCTCAGGCCAGCGTGTTGGCCCCCACCGGCACTATCGGCTTCATGATGGACTGCGATACAACCGGCATCGAACCTGACTTCTCGTTGGTCAAGTTCAAGAAGTTGGTCGGTGGCGGTTCCATGCAGATCGTTAACAACACCATTCCACGCGCGCTGCGCAAGCTCGGCTACACCGAGGAGACCATTGAGGCGATCGTGGAGCACATTGCCGAACACGGCAACGTCATCGACGCCCCGGGGCTGCGTGACGAGCACTACGCGATCTTCGACTGCGCGGTCGGCGATCGCGCCATCTCGCCCATGGGGCACGTGCGCATGATGTCGGCAGCACAACCGTTCCTCTCCGGAGCGATTAGCAAGACCGTGAACATGCCCAGCAGTTCCACGGTAGAAGATGTTGCTGAGATCTACCAGGAAGGGTGGCGTCAGGGGCTGAAGGCGCTGGCAATCTACCGGGATGCGTCCAAGGTGGGTCAGCCGTTGTCGAACTCTAAGGCCAGCGAGGAGTCTGCGGAAGAGACGTTGGTTGCCGCAGGTCCGGTACGTCGTCGGTTGCCAAAGCGGCGGCCGTCGCAGACCATCTCGTTCAGCGTGGGCGGTGCCGAGGGTTATCTCACTGCCGGGTCCTACCCCGACGACGGTCTGGGTGAAGTGTTCCTGAAGCTCGGTAAGCAGGGTTCCACCCTGGCGGGAGTCATGGACGCGTTCTCTATCGCGGTGTCGATTGCATTGCAGTACGGCGTCCCGTTGGAAGCCTTCGTATCCAAGTTCGTCAACATGCGGTTCGATCCAGCAGGTATGACCGATGATCCTGATATCCGGATGGCTCAGTCGATGATGGACTACATCTTCCGTCGGTTGGCGTTGGACTACCTGCCGTATGAGGACCGTGCCGCGCTGGGCATCTTCACCGCCGAGGAGCGAGCGGAAACTGTGTCCAGCAGTGCTCCGGCTATTGAGGACAAGCCGTCCGGTGACGTGGACGTGACTGCTTTACAGCAGTCCGCACCCGTAGAAGACGAGGTCGAAGAGGCAATGACTGTGGATGTGTCTGCTGCCGCCCCACATTCCACTGCTGAACTGTTAGAGGTCATCACTGGAAAGTCTGCGGATGCCCCGTTGTGCCTGACCTGTGGCATCAAAATGCGACCAGCTGGTTCCTGCTACGTCTGCGAAGGATGTGGAGCCACGAGCGGTTGTTCCTGATGTAAACGGACATTTAATTTCCAGCCGTAGCGGACATTAATTTCCGATGCGGGGGCTGGGATGTTGTCCCGTTGATGTGAACGTCAGCGTGCGGCGTCGAGTTGCGACTCGGCGCCGCATGTGGCGTTCGTGGGGGTGTGATGTGGGATTTGGGTGGTTGCGGTGGTGATCGGTCTGCCCGAGTTGTCCGTCTCCTGCACGTTGAGGCGGTGCTGAGTGTGGCGTTTTCGTCTCGTCGACGGCTTTGTCTGGATACGCTTCATGGTATCCGGGTGACGTGACACACCGGCCGTGAGGAGCACCGTCATGGTGACACCTGTTGGTTCGAAAACATTTGGTCGAGGGCTGCACCGCGGAGGTGTGCTGCTGGCGGTGGCCGTGGCGCTGGTGGCAGGGATGCTTGGGTGGGTGAAGACACCTGCATCCGCGGCTTCGGACGTTATTTCACTAGCAGAAGATCCTTGGACTTCAGCTGATGGCTACCAGTTGAACCGTAAGGCGAGTCTCGGCACTAACGAACTAGTATTAACGCCCGAACAACGGCAAGTAGTGGGATCGGTTTTCTCCACTCAAAAATTGCCACTTGAGGGCGGCGCTTCATTCAGTGCTGCGTTTCAGTTCACTTTCGGCCCACATGGTAACGGGCCTAAATCTGACGGTATCGTTTTCGTCCTCCAGGCCCAATCGAACACGGCGGGAGGAACCGCGGCGGGGATCGGCTACAGCGGGGTCAAAAAGTCGGTGGGTATTGAGTTCGACACCTACAGCAACGGGAATAGCTATAACGACTCAAACAATAACCATGTCGGTCTAGATGTCGACGGCAACATCACAAGTATCGCAACAGCAAACGCATCGGATGTCGGAGTAAATCTAGGGAACCAACAACCCAAGTTTGCGTGGGTGGACTATAACGGCGCTACGCAAAGGCTGGAGGTTAGGTTAAGCGATTCCTCTACCCGACCAGCTGCACCGTTGCTCGCCAAGGACAACTTCGACGTCCAGAGTTACCTCGGTGAGAACTATGCGTATGCCGGGTTCACTGCTGCAACAGGTCACTCGAAACACGCGGTCCAGAAGTTCTTGTTGTCCAACAACTACGTGGAGGGTGGGTTGGATTTGTCGGGGGGAACGGAGTATGTGGAGGCTTCGAAACCTACGGTGACACCCATGAGTGTGACGGCGAATCCGACAGTGACCACGTCGGGGCAGGTAAGCGGTTCCAGCGTGAACCCTTCGAGTGTTTCTTTCCTGAAGACGAGCGATCCTCACAGTGGCGCGTTGACGTTCAACTCCAACGGAGCGTTCACATATCAGCCGAATGACGGGTTTGTCGGCTCGGATAGTTTCACTTTCCAGGCCACGAATGGGTTTCAGTTGTCTGACCCTGCCACGGTCACGATCACTGTTCCTGCCTTGTTGACTGCTGACCCTGCCAGTTTGAATTTTGGTGACGTTCAAGTCGGTCAGGAAGCACAGCTTCCTGCAGTGTTGCGCTCTGCCATGGCACAAGGGGACGTTGCGTACACGATTGGAAAAGGCGGTCGCGGTGAGGGTCATAGGTTCACACCATCCTCACCGTGCAGCAACGACACCTCCAATGATGGCGGCACACTGAGTTTCGGTTCGAGGACTTCTTGCTCGGGAACGTGGTCCTTTGAACCTCTGGGGCCAGGAGCGCGGGCTGCCCAAATACGTTTCTCTCAATCGGGCTACGCCACGGAGTTGGCGGTAGCCGCGAACGGTATCCAGGGCTCGTTGACCAGTTCCTCGGATGTCACTCTAGGTGAGGTTCCGGTGGGAACGAGTAAGTCGGTGCCGGTGACGGTAACGAACTCTTCCGGGCAGTACTCAGCACCGGTCACGATTGCGGAAGTGGATGTCACGGGAAATGACCCAGGCTTTAGCGTCGATACAGCAGCATCGACATGTGCAAAGGACGTGACTCTCGCCAAAGGGGGGTCGTGTGAGGTCTCTGTGCGGTTCGCTCCTGATTTCGAGACGTCGTTCGTGGGGGACAAGCACGCAACATTGACAGTCGCTAGTAACGCGACAAATCCAGGGTGGACCGCAAACGTCAGCGCGACGGGTACTCAGGCTGAGGTTTCAGTTCCTGATTCGGTGAAGTTTGAGAACACGTTGTCAGGCAGCAAGCCGGTGACGGTGACAAATACCGGTGACGCGCCATTACAGATCAACACCGACAAGGTGGCGGTGACCGGCGACGACAGGGCTTTCTTCTCGGTGGATCCTTTGGGCTGTTCGGGTGCGGTGGTTCTGGGGGGGGACACCTGCACGATGACGGTGGATTTCGTGGCTGAGGATGAGGGGTCGTATGCGGCGGCGTTGGTGATTCCGTCGAACGCACAAGTACCCACAGGTGACAGCACACCTGACCCGGTGAAGGTGGGGTTGTCGGCGACCACACCTGCTGCGGTACTAGGCGCGAAGAAGACACTGGTGCCAGTAACGGGTGTGGATACTGTCACCAAGCACACGGTGGTTGTCGAAAACACCGATGATTCAGCAACCAAGATCATGCGTGTTGGGATTACGGGGAAAGATTTCTCCCTTGTGACCTCGGGTCAGAACCAGAACAAAAAGTTGGAGAAGTGTGAGGGTAGGCGGTTGCCTGCTGGGCAACGTTGTGCAGTGGAGGTGAAGTTCGAACCTACGAGCCAAGGCCGTCCGTTAGCGCTGCTGGAGGTGACCCGGAAAGGTCAGCTAGAGCCGGACATGTTTGCGCTGTCGGCTAGCGCTGCTTATCCGGTGATGAGTGCGCCGGTGGAGGAGTTCGGTCCGGTGCCGGTGGGGAACACCGCCACGCAGCAGGTGACGGTCACCAACACCGGTGTGGTGCCGTTGGAACTGGAAGAGGTGTCGGGCTATACCGGTGAGTTCGGTAGGAACCGGGACAAATGCAAGAATGACACGCTCGCGCCACGGGAGTCGTGTGTGGTGAAGGTCTCGTTTACCCCGGATCAGGTAGGGCCACGGTCGACCACGATCGAGGCGGAGATGAACACTGCTGCCGAGAAGGAAAGTATCGCGTTGACCGGTTATGGCACACAACCGGTGGTGACTGCTGATCCAGTGGATTTCGGGGAGCGGGAAGTGGGCACCGCAACCACGAAGACAGCAGTTATTGCCAACACCGGTGATGCCAAGTTACTGGTGGAAAAAGCTACGGTTGTGGATGAAAAAGGCGCGAACCAGGACGAGTTCGATGTCGCGAATGCCAGTGACTGCACGGATCGGGCGGTGAAACCAGGGGCCACGTGCGAGATTGATGTCCGGTTCTTCCCGCGCGACAACAATCAGTCCGCTGCCCGATTGAAACTGAAGTCGAACGCTGCCGCGTCACCGAACTCAGTGGCTTTGACGGGTACGGGATACACCGTAGTCACGCTGGAGGAGGTACTGGTATCGGGCAAATCGAGCAAGGTGCAAGCCGCTGAGGTGCTCGTCCCGCCGGGACCGGTGAAGAACCTGAAAGCACCAGCGAAAAAGCGCAAAGCAAACAAATTCACCGCGACGTGGAAGAAACCGAAGCAGATCGGCAGCGCGCAATCGGATTCGTACCTGACGCGGATTACGAAGAAAGGCACGCCGAAAAAAGCGTCGCGGGCCAAGACCTGGACGACGTGGAAATCCCAAGACTGGGTACCGGCACCGAACGGGAAACTGTCTAAGAAGTTCAAGAAACTCACACCGAACTCCACCTACAAGGTGCAAGTGCGTGCCCACAACATCGCCGGCAATGGCCCGAAGAGAACCCTAATCGTCACCAGCAACCGTAACGGGATACCGACGAAGTACGGCACCGGGTAAACCACTGCGGGACCTGATCTGGCTGACATGAGCAGCAACGGGATAACGCCAGCGGATAAATGTTGCAGGTCGTGCCGAACGGTGGACGCCATGCAGTGAGCGGCGTGACTGACGGGCTGAGAATTCGCGGTCTAGTCACTGGAACCCGAGTAAAGGCCGACGAAATGTCCCCAGTCGACTCCCTGCGTGAAGCGTGGGAATAAGGCGACGATAAAAATGTGCAAGTACTCTCCGGTAAAGCACGGCAACGGCTAAGAGTTGAGGGAACGTCTTTCAGGATTGTTGTCGGCCGTAGTCTCGGAATCAACCCATCTCAACTGCAACAAGAACCACGCCATCCGCGTACGTCCGCGAGACCTCAGCGGCTAGCTTCACACCAGGAAAACTGTTAACAGGGTCGGTTGAATTCAGCAGTAGTCCCCTCCTTCACTCAACGGGGGCGTTACATGCTGGATGGATATCGGCTATCCGATGACAATTGTGGACGGAACGAAAACCGTTAGACGCCACCAAATTCTCTATAACGGTAGGTAGCCCCTGGAAAGCCAGGGCAGCCGATAACTACGGCATACCTACGAACGGCGGCACTCGATGACTTCATCACACACGGTCACTCACCCAGGGGGGGGACCAGGGGGGGGACTTCACCACCGTTTCTGGGAGGGGGGGAGAAGGGCGGCAGATAAAGCAGATTGCGGCGAAGAAGGCTACGGCCAAGTGGAAGCGCCCCAAGGGTGACGTCCCTGTGACCGGCTACGAGACGCGAATTAAGAAGAAAAACGGCAACTGGAAGACGTGGTCGAGTAAGGACCCGGAGCCAAATCTGAACGGTTGGATTGACCGGACCTTTAAGAAGCTGTCGGCTAATACGAAGTACAAGGTGCAGGTGCGCGCCTGGTCCCAGGACGTGAAAGGCCCCAAGGACCGCCTGAAGTTCACCACCGACCGTAAGGGCATCCCCACCAAACCGGGTAACGGCTAAACCCTATGGGCCCGCGACGAACGACCCCCGATGATTTGTTGCGGGAGTGCAGCCACAGGATTTGCTGCTGATCCATCGGGCGATGCCGCTGCTGGCTAGTGACGGTTGATTGGGGTGCTCGTCAAAGTTCGCATCGCACTGGGTGACTGAATGCGCCTATCGCGACCCTGACCGTTGCGGAGCATGTGCCCCGACTGACGACTGAATGTCCGGGCATACCTGCCTCGGATTGAACGGCCGGTGTCGCTTTCCGGTATAGGTGCCCATCACCGTAGGGGTATTCAATCGTGCG
>JAHZLH010000065.1 GCA_022599915.1 Actinomycetes bacterium | reverse complement strand
CTCTGACCCCACAGCGAACCCCTAGGACCTACTCCCCCACGCCTGGCACCCGTGGCACACTAAACCTCGGTGTCAATCAACCCATGACGCAGGTTATGAGCAGCGTTATGAGCACGGTTATTGGCACGCACCCAGCGCCCGTAGCTCAATGGATAGAGCAACCGGTTTCTACCCGGTAGGTTGGGGGTTCGAATCCCTCCGGGCGCACGTAAAGGCGAAGCTATCCCGATGATCCGTAGCGGTTGTCGGTGCACTCGCCGCAGCTACCCCGTCAAGAGACATACCCATCAGCCGACCCTTGGACCCGCGACGATCATCCAACTCGTGCCACGACGACCTGAAAACTAAGAGCATTTGATGCCACACTCAGTTCTCACGTTGGCCAGAATCCCAAGGAAGGAACAAGACCTTGGATAGTGTCCTACCAGTTTCTCCTCCATGGGTGCTGTTCCCCCTCGTCTGGTTCATCGTCATGGCAGCGTTCGCTGCTGGATCCCGCGCGATCGCCAGAAAACGAACTTCCCAGGAACGGCAAACCCAGGTCGCGCGTTATAGCAACAAACTAACGTCAGCCACCGCCACGGGGTTATTCGTGCTCATTGGCTTCGGCATCACTATGAGTTGGAATACTTTCACTGCCGGCCAGTCTGCGGTAGATGCCCAGTTTGTTGCCGCGGATGAACTCATCGTCGCGTCACTCGACCTGGAGAATGTTCAGGACAAGAATCGGCTCCTGGCAAGCGTGGCGAACTACCTAGACACCACGACTGAAGAAGACTTCACATTCTTTGCGCAGGGAAACGTCTTTCCCGCACCCTCCGTGGACAGTTTTCGTGAGCTCCAACAAGCCGCAAGTGCCGCGATTGAAGATCCAGGTACTGGCCAAAAGATTCAGATTTCTCTGATCGAAGACTCAGTAACGAATTTGGCCGAGAATCGCGGTGAGTTGTTGTCCGTTTCCAATCGAGTCTTACCTCCCGTGATGATGGCACTGATCATGATCTCCACCTTGTTCGTGGCAGTCTTCATGGGCGCAAGCTTGAGTGATGAGGAGCGACCCTGGCTGCTGTTCGGATGGGTATGCGTACTGACGCTGGCATTAGCGGTCATGATCTGGATTTCCCACCCGTTCACTGCACCACTCGGGATCGATATCAGCTCATTGAGCGAACTCGCAGACGTTGCTCGCGGCTTCATCGAGGAACCGGCCACCGGCTCCTAACTCCAGGTGCGAACTGGCCGGAGTAACTCCCGAACAGCTAACTACAACTGGATCGGCGCGTCCCACCAGGACTTGCGGCCGCGGTAGCGGATGAGACCCACTCCTACTCCCAGCAGCAGCAGCGCCGCCCAGGTAATGCCCATGACGTACTGACTACCGGTGTTGGCTGGAGTGTTTCCACCACTGCCGCCACCAGGTCCGGCGGTGAAGTCATTGGTGACGATGACGGTCTCTTTCTTGTTGACCGTCACGATCCCGTCGCTGCTGCCTTGCTTGGACGAACTATCGGAGTCAGAAATCACAACCCGCGATGCACCGCCATTATCGGTCTCGCGAACTTCACACGTGGAACCCTTGGGGACAGCAATCACCCTGTGCTCGTTGGCGGCTAACCGGAACTGGCGATCCTTTCCGGGAAGCAGCACCTTGGTTTTGGCCAGCGTGCACTCCACTGCGAAGGTGAACGGACCCACCGTGTCGGGGTTGCCGCCATTAACTTGCTTTTCCACGATGAGCTCCGCATCGTTAAACGAGTTCGTTGCGATCACATCGATTGCGGAAGCGGCTTCGGTAATCACTACTGCATTGGCCTTCGAGTCATTATCAATCTGAGTACGGGTGGCGCCACCGTCTTTCGGTTCAGTAGCCCAGCACTTCGCACCGATGGGAAGTGCTTTCTTGAAGGCTTTCGACTGCCCACTCTTGAGCTTCACTTTCTTGTCGAAGATCTTTTCACTGCCACCTGCGGTGAGACTGCGTGAACATTTCACGTGAAGGGTGAACTCGCTCTTGGCGACCTGATCAGCAGCAGTTCCGTCCACAACCTTTGCCACGGACACCCGGCCCGATGGGAACTTATTGTCCACATCCACCTCAACGGGAGGCGAGCCCTCGGGAGTGATCACGACAGTGTCGATGAGCCCCGGCGCGGGTCCCGTGGCATCACCGTTGTCGGTTTCATAGACCTTGCAGACCGCTCCTACCGGGAATGGCCCGACCGCTTTGGACAGCGACTCCGCTGGAGAGATTTCCGCGGTGACCGGCTGTAACTCAACGGCGTTGGGGCCCGCCCCGAGCGTGCAGTCGATCCGGACTGGTCGCCCAACGGAAAGAAGTTGACCTACTCCGAAGAAGGTTCGCTCATGGTCATGAATGCGAACGGCACTGGGGTCACTACTCTGATTGCGGCGGAAAACGACCTCAACTACCTGCAGCCATCCTGGTCCCCTGATGGCAACTGGATCGCATACATCAGGGCTGACTACGACCAGCGAGTCGCCAATCAACCGGAGATCACCTACACCTCACTGTGGAAGATTCCCGCCAACGGCACCGGTCCAGCGCAGCGACTGTACGTACCCACTAGGGACCAGATCGAATCACCCGCCTGGTACCCAGACGGCAGCGCTATCGGGGCACTGCTGCGGAACGGCGCTACCAACGACCTCTACCGGATGGGAGTTGACGGTTCTAACCCACAGCTGATCTTCACCAGTGGCTTGATTGATGAAACAAGCTTTGACTGGTCACCGGATGGCCAGCGATTGATTGTGAGTGGCGTGGACTTCTCCCAGGGCAATCCGGTTCGCAAGGTGTGGCAGCTAGCCGGAGACGGAGCAGGTGCCATGACTCCGGTGTGGCCGGATGCGTGGGATGCAGCCTGGTCTCCAGACGGCACCCGGATTGTGGCCGCCGCAGAGGATCCCAACGCTCGGCAACCACAACTGATTATCTTCGACCCGAATAATGCCGCTGCCACACGAGAACTGACTGGACTACTGGGCGACGAGCCGAGTTGGCAGCCGGTCCAAACCGACGATCCGAACGATCCCAACAACCCGACACCCGCAGAGACCACCTTGGCGGTAGACGGCAAGTCAGTGGATAAGAAAATCAAGATCGACAAGAAGGCCAAACTCGTTCGAGCCGCTGTCACGAATGGCGAGATCACCAAGGTCAAGATGGTGTGTAAGGCCAACGGCAGCAAGGTCAAGGGAAAGAAGGCCAAGAAGAAGACCTGCGCCGCAGTGGAAAAAAAGAAGAACGATCCCACCACCGCCAAAGTCGTTGCTACGCCGCAATGCAGCAAGGTGAAGATCAAGGTCGTGATTACCGCCCAGTACCAGACTGCTGATCCCGCCAAATGGAAACAGACCTGGCGGGCCAAAAAGAAGGGCCCCAGCTGCCCGAAGTAGCAAGTTACTCGCTGGTGGGTTTCGATCGATAATCTCGAAACCCACCAGCGAGATTGCTGTCAACGGAACGTAGCGCCCCGTTGGGCGCGGGTTTAGCCCGAGCCGCAGGATTTGCTACCAGCGGCATGGCATAGGACGGGTCGACCAAGAGCTTCAGCTCCACCGACTCGATCCCGCAAAGATTGGTTTCAGCGGCTACCCGAACCAGCGCTGCAGCCGACTCGAACCGAACTCTTCCTTGTCGGCCAGAAAGTCAGGCGACGGGCCCGCTATCCCTCCGACCGGACGCTGCCCGGCCATGAATGTGACGTCAACTTTCGCTACCGAGCCGTGACCGAATTCCACGTAACAAATTCCATGGCCGTCGTATTCAGCCTGCGGCTGTTCATCGCGAATAACATCAGCAATCCGGGTGGCGGCAATCTTGGCCTGGCCTTCACTAAAGACTCCGGCCTTGGGGGTACCGACACTGGTGCAGTCGCCCAGCGCATATACCCCGGGAAACTTTGTTTCCATCGTCAACGGATCCACCGGAATCCAGCCATCTTCCGTCATGCCTGACGCCGCCACTACCTCAGGCACTCGATGTGTAGGAATCCCAAGGAACAGATCAAAGGACAGTTCGTCGCCATCCGCAGTGACCGCCACCCGACGCTTGGGATCTACCGAGCGCACTACGGTCTTGGGTACGAATCGGATGTCTCGTTCAGCGAATGCCGTCATCAGGGCCGCAGAAGCGTCAGGCGACGGCGGCACCGGCCGCCCAAATGGCATGACCAGCGTGATTTCGGACTGGTCTCGCAGGCCTCGCTCGGTGAGGTAGTCGTGTGTCAGCAAGACTGATTCACTCGGTGCGGGTGGACATTTGAACGGAGTCGAACAGACTCCCACTACTACCTTGCCGCCCGCGAAATCCGCCATGACGTCTCGTAACGCAAAGGCGCCGGGGATCGAGTAGAACTCGTGCCCACTTTCGACCAGACCGGGAGTCGCCTCGGGATGAATGTTGGCTCCTAAGGCAACAACGAGGATGTCCGCCGGGTACTCACCACCTTCAGTGCGGGTAGCCCGAGTTTCCGGATCAATAGCGACCACCCGATCCTGAACAAACCGAACGCCCGGCTTGTTCAACTGGCTGTAAGGCGTGCGGACCGCCGCTGGAGTTTGTCGACCAAACACCACATCGAGTTTGCTGAAGCCAAAGATGAAACTGTCCGCCGCGTCGATCAGCGTCAAATCTAGGTCTTCGCCGAACTCATCGGACAACACCGCTGCTAGCTCCAGCCCACCAAATCCCGCACCGAGCACCACGATCCTCATACCCCCAGGGTATGTGGCGAGCCTCGAAGAGCCAAACAGCAATCGTGTGGACTCCGCAGCAACGTCCCAGCGCCAACGGGCCAGGCTCATCCACAGACATCAATCGGTGCATCAGTTGTCGCATTCACTGCTTCCGCTGATCGCGGGCAATAGGCTGTGCCTGTGTCCACAAGTCCACAAACCAGCAGTTCCGCACAGCAGGAGCACAGCAGCCACCCGCTGCACAAGACCTACCAATCCGCCGACGCCCTCGATGAAGTGGTGTCGACTACGACGGTCGGCAAATGGATCGCGCTGAGCGTCGTTTTGGTCGCTTTCGCTGCCGGCCTAGTGTGGGCGTTGTTTGGCACTGTCCCACAGCAGACCGAGCAGTACGGAATTACCTCTGATCCAACGAAAGTGCGAGAAGTCTCCGCACCACAGGCGGGGACTGTCTCGTTTGCGGTCTCGGACGGCGACCAAGTGAAAGAAGGAGACGCCCTCGCGGAAGTCACCTCCTTCAACGGAAGCGACACCATCAAGGTCAGCGCACCATTGGCCGGGACCGTCTCCAACCTCAGCGGCGAGAGTGGCACCGGAGTGGACGCGGGTAGCAAACTCCTGACCGTCACCGGCGCGGTCACCGATGCCGCAAACCTGAGTTTCATTCTCTTTACCAGCCAGGAAGTCGCCACGCTCTACAACGACCCCGAGAGCCTCACCATCAGTTACACGACATCGGCTGGCAAATCCCAGGAACTGCCGGGCAAGGTAACATTCGTCGCCACCTCCCCGACTAATCAAGACTCGATAGCGGTCTTGGCCGGTGGCGAGGATCGACTGGGGTTACTCACTCGGGGTGAGGATCTGCCACTGCATCAGGTGACGGTAGTGGTGGCTGATGACGCCGACGTCTCTGCCAGCGACCTTCCGGCCGTGGGACAAATAGTCACCGTGTTGAACCGCTACTCAGAACCGCATCCGATTGAACTGCTCTTCGGGGACCAAGAATGAGTCAATCGGACGCCACCGCAGCGGCATCCCCGAATCCCACACCGACGGTGTCACCGACGCAGGTGGTGACCAAACCCAAACGGGCGGCAGTTCCCACCATCAACCAGATGTCGGAGGTGGAGTGCAGTGCCGCATCGCTGGCGATGGTGTTGGCCCATTACGGCAAGTGGGTGCCACTGTCTGACTTGCGCCACACCCTGGGTATCTCACGCGATGGCGCTACCGCCCTCGACATCGTCAAAGGAGCAGAAAAGTATGGGCTGAAGGCCGACGGCGCTGTCGGTGGCTTCGACAAGCTGCAGGGGGTCCAGGTTCCCGCGATCATCTGGATTCGGCGATCGCACTTCGTGGTACTGGAAGGTGCGCACGACGGCAAGTACTACATCAACGATCCAGGTAGCGGTCGCTATCGGTTCACTGCGCAGCAAATGGAAGAACAGTTCTCCGATGCCGTGCTGTGGTTCTCACCTGGACCGGATTTCAAAAAGACCGGGCATCCGTTCCGGGTGATTCCCGCCTTGGGCGCTTGGCTGCGACACAGCCTGCGGGGAACCGCCTTCGCCATCATCATCGGCCTGCTGGTCATGCTGCTTGGCCTGGCCTTGCCGCCACTGTCCGAACTAATCGTCAACGACTACTTCACCGCAGGCGACGACAATATTGTCCCGACGGTGATCACCGCCCTGATCGCGATTGGGTTGTTGCGCGGCGGGCTAGCCATCACGCAGTACGGCGTACTCACACGATTACAAGTGAAGTTCTCGCTCGTGGGCAGTGCGAAATTCCTCGATCACCTGCTCCGCATGCCGATGCTGTTCTACATGCAGCGGGCTGCGGGCGACCTCTCGCAGCGGGTCACCTACAACGTTGGCGTCGCGCAACTCCTGGCCACCCAGTTGGCCTCTGCGGGGATTGCGATCATCGGCCTGATCGGGTTCGTCATCTTGCTCTTCTACTACCAGTGGCTGATCGCACTGCTAGTCGTGCTGCTGTCCTTGATCAACGTGGTGATCTTGCAGGTCGTACTGTCGCGGCGGCGAAGTGCGCAGTCACTCGTGACTCACGCCCAAAACAACCTCCGCGGCACCACGGTATCGGCGGTGCGCAGCATTGAAACCATCAAGTCGACTGGCACCGAAGACGACATCTTCACTTCACTGTCCGGCCAGCAGTCGCAATACATTTCTGCTGAGACTCGACTGGTGAACTCCACAGCGGTGATTGGCTCGGCACCCACCACACTGTTTTCGCTCAGCAGCGCCACGATCCTCATTCTCGGCGGAGCGCTAGTGATCGCCGGCGAGTTTTCGTTTGGCGCCTTGCTCGCGATGCAGACCATCGCCATCAACATCAACTCCCCAATCCAAACCCTGATGAGCACCGGATCCCAGTTGCAGGTCATCACCGCGAATCTGCAATCGCTCGACGATGTCTTGAAAGTGGCGGAAGATCCGCAACTGACCGAGGCTGGCAACGCGCAACCTGACAAACCGGCAGGTCATCTGGAGTTGAAGAATGTGACCTTCGGCTACAGCACCACGCGAGCCCCGGTCATCGACAACTTCAGTATCGATCTGAAACCCGGGGCACGAGTCGCACTCGTCGGTGTCAGCGGAGCAGGAAAAAGCACGATCGGGAATCTGGCAGCAGGACTGCTGCGCCCCTGGAGCGGTGAAGTGCTCGTAGACGGCAAGTCGATCACCGACTATAAAGAGGGCAGTTTGTCTGGCGTGCTGGCCAAGGTCGACCAAACCATCGTGTTGTTCGAGGGCACCGTCAAACAGAACGTGACACTGTGGAACGATGCCGTTCCCGATGACTACGTGATCGAGGCGCTGCGTGGCGCGCAAATACTTCCCGATGTCTTGGCGCGAACCGGTGGCATCAACACCCACGTTTCCGAGGACGGCCGTAACTTCTCCGGTGGCCAATGTCAGCGGCTCGAGATCGCTCGGGCGCTAGCCACCCGACCCCGGATCATGATCTTGGATGAGGCCACGTCAGCTTTGGATACCACCTCGGAAGCCTTGGTGGATGATGCCTTGCGAGCGTCAGGACTCACATGTCTGATCATCGCTCACCGGTTGTCCACGATTCGCGACTCTGACGAGATCGTGGTCTTGGGCCGCGGTGGCGTGGTCTTGGAACGGGGCACCCACGAGGAACTCCTAGCGGCACATGGCGAGTATTTCCGACTCGTCGCTGAGGCGGGTGATGGCGGCAATGTCGGAACGTGATGCCATCCTGCTGACCGATGCGACAACCGCCGCATCACTCGATGCCGGAGTTGCTGACATCTTTGTCAAAGCTGATTCCGGAACCTTGGTGCCGTTGGTGACGTTGACTGCTCCTGCACTAGTGCCGGGAGCCGATCACACGAGTTTGCTGGTGGTGCCGCGTATCGGTGCCAGCATCAGCCGTACAACAATCAGCGGTACTCCTGATGCCAGCAAATACCTGGAATCACTGGCCGCGGTGAACTATCAGACTGGCTCAGATCTTGCCGACTTCTACCAACAAACAGTCACTGCCTACTTCACCGAGCGACGAAACATCAGCCAGCAGGCCTACCAAGCTGACACCAAGAACCTGGATCGGTCCTACCGCCGAGCGGCATTGGCCATCAAGAATCCATCCGAGGATCTCGACGAGCCCGCCGATGACTCGCTCACGGCGGTGATTCGACTGGTCGGTGAATTCGAAGGGTTCACCGTTCGTCGGCCGGTGAGCACCCCGAAAGACAGCGACCTGATGCAGCAACTCCAAGGGATTGCTCATGCCTCCGGGATCAGGGTCCGGCCGGTGAAGCTGACCGGGAACTGGCAGCAGCCTCGAGCTCACGCCTTCTTGGCTCTCGACCAGTCACTGAACGACGGCACCCCGGTGGCGTTGATCCCAGGCGGCAAGGGATACCTCCTTCGCACCGGCCCGCTCGACCCGGGTACGCCGCTGACACCCGACCGAGCTGCGGACCTGAACGAAAATGCGATGCAGTTCTACCCAACCCTGGATCGCGATCGGCCAGTGACCAGCAGGGATGTGGCCCGGCTGGCAGTTTCAGGTATGCGGCGGGAATGGCTGTGGACCATCGGTCTGGCTGCGGTCGTGGCCGTTATCGGCCTGTTGACTCCGATCCTGACCAACGTTGTCCTCGGCTCCATCGTCCCCAACCAAGACACCAACCTGCTGGTTCAGGCAGGGGTGGCACTGACTGCGGCTGCGCTAGCCGCCGGGGTCTTCTCCTTCGTGCAGTACCGAGCCATGTCTCGAATCTCCCAGCGCGCTATCGAGCGGGTGCAGACTGCCTTCTGGGATCGAGTACTCGCTATGCCGGTGGCGTTTTTCCAGAAGTTCTCCTCCGGTGACCTCTCCGTACGAGTCATGGCCGTGGACGCCTTCCAACAGATCATCAACGTGCAGGTGATCGGCGGTGTACTCGCCGCGGTCTTCGCCCTGGTCAACATCGGTTTGATGTTCTACTACGATTTTGCGCTCGGGCTGGCCGGGCTAGTCGTCATTATCGTGACCGTGGTCATCGGGATCTTTGCGGTTCGGACAGTGCAAAAGCTGTACTGGCAATCCATCACCGCACAGTTGACCTCGACCTCTTGGGTCATCCAGGTGCTGTCGGGCATCAGTAAGGTGCGTCTTGCGGGAGCCACGACCAGAATGCAGGGCCGCTATCTCGATCTGGTCCGCGATCAGGTTGTGGCCATCTCGCGGATGACCAATGTCTTCGGAAAAGTCCAAGGGTGGACACTGTTCGCCACCAGTTTCGCCACCGCCCTGTTCATTTTCATGATTAAGACCCGATCCGGGCCGGGGACCCCTGACGTCTCATCCGCAACCTTCCTCGCGCTGCTCAGCGCGTTCGGCGCGAGTTTCGGTGCACTGACCGCGCTGACCTCAGTCCTGCTCCCCATTGGTTCGGCTGCACCAATTTTCCGACTATTGCGCCCGATCATGGACGACGTCCCGGCGGTAACCTCCGACAAGTCCGATCCCGGTCGATTGACCGGTGACATTCAGCTCACCAAGGTCCGCTATCGGTACGAGAAGAACACCCCCATCGTGCTGGACAACCTGAGCTTTCATGTCAAGCCCGGCGAAATGGTTGCCCTTACCGGCCCCTCCGGCTCGGGAAAATCCACCACGATCCGGTTGTTGCTGGGTTTTGACTCACCAGAGGACGGCCAAATCCTCTTTGACGAACGTCCGCTGTCCGACCTAGATCCAGATCTCGTGCGCCGACAGATGGGGGTCGTGGTGCAGAACGGTCAGATCATGCGGGCAACCATGATGCAGAACATCATGGGTGGCGCTGGTTATGACGAAGGGGCCGCGTGGCAGGCTGCAGAATCAGCGGCGCTGGCTGATGACATCCGGGCGATGCCGATGGGGATGCACACCCTGGTCGATCCATCGCTGATTTCCGGCGGTCAGGCGCAGCGCATTCTGTTGGCTCGGGCGTTGGTGCGAAATCCCTCGATCATCATCATGGATGAGGCCACCAGTGCGCTGGACAATGTCGCACAGGCGAAAGTCACCGCCGCGATGAACGCACTGGGTGCGACTCGAATCATTGTTGCTCACCGTCTCTCCACTATCGAGAGCGCTGACCGAATCCTGGTGATTGATGCCGGTCGCGTGGTCGAAGAGGGCACCTACACCGAACTCATGGCCAAGAAGGGCGAGTTCGCCAAACTGGCTAAGCGAGATCTCACCGGCTTCCACGAGGACCAAGCCGAGGCGGCAGGTGGTGATTCACCTCCTGCTGCTCCCGCCGACGACGACTCGGCTGGCACAACCGGCGAGGCCACCCATCAGAAGGACTCGACCAGCGCTGCCAGCGGTGGCGGTGGCGGTGACCATAAGAAGAGCGCGAGTAAGAATAAGAGTAAGTCTGCTGCCGGGGATACCACCGAGAACGCGAAGTCATCATCCGATCAGTCAGCCGGCTCAAAGAAAACCAGCAGCAAGTCAGCGGACGGGTCGAGCACCAAGGCCGCTAAGCACGCCAAGGCCGAACCCTCGCCCGAGTCGCAGTCCGACAGCACCGACAGCACCGACAGCACCGACGCTGATTCATCCTCGGCCACTGACGACGCCAGTGACCACTAACGCTTGGACGCTGCAAGGCGTCGCCGCTGACCTTGACCGCAAGCGGGTGCTGACCGACGTCAATCTGGAGATTTCGCAAGGCACGGTCACCGCAATCATCGGTGCCTCCGGTGCGGGGAAAAGCACCCTACTGAAGGTGCTCGCCGAGCAGATCCAGCCCACAGCCGGAGAGGTCAACGGGGAACTTTGTGGCGGCGATTATCCGATCCATGGTCAAGATTGGTCGTCTCGAACCGGCGCCGCTCGGCTAGCCGAGATCGATCACCTGCTCGAGCAATCGCCGGCCGCGCTCCTGCTGGATGAGCCCACCAAAGCCATCGCACCAGAGGTCACCGCCGCGATCCACGACCGGCTGCTGGCCGCAGCCGATGAGGGGATGACGGCAGTACTGGTGACGCATGAACATCGATGGGTGGAGCGGTCACTAGCTAGCGCCGTTGTCGTGACTGATGGCAACTGCCGGAATACTCCCGTGGCTGATATCGACTTCCTCGCGATTCAGCACGCCACCATGGAACGACTGCGTGGCTAGGACGGCGCCGCCGACTAGCGCGCGATCGAACTACCAGGTACCGGGAACGTCACCACTCTCAGCGGGGTTTTGAGTGTTTAACAGGAACTCACCGATCTGCGGTTCTACGAACGGCGACAGACCAGCGGCAGTCGCAAATAACTCGCTATTGCCGCCACCCACCGCACACGGGGCCAATCCCATAGCAGTGCCACACAGGTAGAAGTTCTGGAGCAGTACCCCAACATCTTTCAGCGCCACGGAGTAGGGAATCGAGTCGTACTTGTAGGTCAGCCGCATCATCCGGGCCGTGATCGCGAACTGCACATCCGGGATTTCCCCTGGTGGCGCTTTCCGGCAAGTGTCCACCGCCACCGCCTGCACCAAATCCGTCCAATCGCTGACATGCACCAGTTGATGGCCTAGCGGGTCATAGCGGTACAGCCCGCGTTCAACATCAGTCACCCGATTCACCAGCAGGTAAATCTCAAGTTCGTAGTCGGCGCCACCACCGGGATAGGGTCGATTGCTGATTTCCTCATGTTCGGTGCCCCTCCGGCCACGCACTCGGGCGGCACGAAACAGGAACTCACCGAGTTGCGCCAGCGTGAGCGGCTCCGGACCGGTGCTGCGCCAACTGCGCCGCTGCTCCACTACATCGATGAAACTGGGATCGTTGTGCCGCAACTCATCCAGATCAGGACGTGGCAGCGACACCGTCCCAGCGCCCTCCGGTACCTCCGCGACCGCAGGCAGTGGCTCGCGAACTCCCTCAAACCGGTAACTGGCGCCATACGGATAACGATGGCGGCCTTGGCGGGATCGTGAGTGAAACAACAGGTCATGGAAGGACCACTCCTGCAACGCTGCCGCCTCCAGGTTGCCCGCCGGTGGTGGTGCGGTCGGCTCTAGGAAGCCTTCCTGAAACAGTGCTTGAACTAGCGGCTCCGCAGTGTCATCGATCGAACGCAGTTGCGCCACCGTGGTCGGAGCGCCGATCCCACCGAGCACTGGCATCACTGTCGCAGCATCCAGAATCAGGATTCGCACGAGCGAGCGCGGTGACTCCAGTACCAGCGCGTCGCCATCACGATGCAGGTAGCTGAATCTGCTCAACTGGAACTCTTGGTCGTCTGGCAGGATGCGGCCGTTGCCGCGGTAGCCATCACCGATAACTTCGATACGAATAAGTCCGGCCAACTCTCTAACGACCACCCCTAATCCGATCAGGCGATTGACGATCATTCGTGCCCAGATCTGCTCCTCCGCCTCCGGCATGGCGTCGACGAGATCGCGCTCCGTTCCTCCCTGCTGCAGAAGCTTCAAGGCCAATGCCTGGGTCTGCGACAGATCACTGAAGCGCACCGGACCACGGGGAGTGTTCAGCACCACCTGCCCATCAGCTTCGACGAGTTCGTTGCCTGCGGCGAATCGCAAAGTAGTCGTCGGCATACCCGTCCCTAGAAGAAGATCGGCGTTTTGTTGAGTTCACCCTCAGCCAGCGGCTCTGGCAGCCAGCCCAACTCCACCGGCACATCAAAGAGTCGCCCCGGAGCCAGCCTGGACCAGAAGTGACGCATCCCCGGCACAAGTGCTTTGATCACCGGGAACTCCACATCAGGCCGAGTCTGATCCAGCAACAGCACTTCCAACCCACGCGCTTCCACCATCTCGATAGCAGTGTTCAACTCGGTAAGTAGATCGTCACTGGCAAGGTTCGGGATGTCCTCGAACCTCACGCCTGGTTGATCAAGCGGCAGCAGATACTTCTTTTCACTGGTAGAAGCGTTCTCCCACCAATCCACCGCACCCGGGTCGAAAGCACGACTCAAGTCCTGTTCACCTAAGGCAAACAGACTCGCGAAGAATTGATTCACCTCGGTTACTGCTCGCATGATTCCGACTCGCGGATCCAGATGGGAACCGAAGCCGACCACGATTTTTTCACTGCCATCGTCCGCAGGTTCGCGAATCCGCGATACCGCAGCAAAGGATGGAATACCAATGTCGTTGGTGATGTCGAGCACCCACAGGTCCCGACCCTCGGAGTCCAGCCAATCACGCAACTGTGCCAGATACGGAATATCGAGGTCGTCGAGATTTACCTGTGGGCGCTGCACCTGGTTGTACCACCAGGTGGCAACTGCGTCGCGCTCTACGAGTTCCAACAGACCTTGCAGAGCTGCCTCCTCTTTGCTGTTTCCCGCTGCGCAGCCATTGGAATCGGCGTAGTAAGCCAGCCGGTTGGGAGTGTCATGCGGCGCCAGCTTGCTGTACGAGTAATACAGCAGACCCGTCGGCAACCACACGAAACGATCTGAAGTGGGGGCCCATACTGGCGACCAATCCGCAGGCATTTCGGGGTTGAACGGTTCCGGCACAATCTGGAAACTATTTCCCTCAGCGTTGATGTCCGCCCGCCGCTGGTATTGCGAATCACTGAACAGCAGAATCTCCTGCGGCAGCAGAATTTCCAGCCCCTCGGCCTCCATCTCCGCTAGCGTCGCCCGCTTGCGGATTTCATCGGCCCGGAACACCCCGCTGTAGCGCTCAAACGCCTCGGCCATCGCGCCAACTTTGGCCTGGATTTCCGAGGTGCCTTTGCCACCACTTTGGGAGCGCAATGTGTGCCGCATGAAGGACAGGCTGTCTGGATGAGTTGCCCAGTTGTGGCTGGCGGAATATGCATGCACCAATGGGTGGTCTTGCTGCGCCACGCTCTCCAATCGCGACACCACACCAGTAATCGGACTGACTAGATGCGAATATCGCTCCAGCGTCTCCTCGGCAGTGGCAGTACGGTGACCGCCGTCACTGATATGCAAATGCGGCCGGGACTGAAAGTCGATCGAGGTGGGCTCACGGAACTTGGTGCGACGTTCCCGGTAGTCGGGCTCACCACACCGGCGGCATTGCGGTCGCGGAGTCAGCGAGTGTCGGTCCAACCGCATGGTGTTCATCGACAGCGATACCAACTCATTGACGAGGTGGCTTTCCCCCGACACGATCCATTTCGCTAGTTCCACTGCTGCCAAGTTCGAGACCGCCGCAACACCGGCCTGGTTGTAGGCACGAGCCGTCACCGGTGTGATGCGCGACTGCTCCAACACGAACGTGTCCGCCATGTAGTTCATGTTGATTCGATCAATCAGGCAGCGCAGGCAACCACCGTTCGCCGGTTGCAGGAACGGCCCAACCCACGGGTAGATACCGGTGGGCTTGACCAGCGCCCAGGACCCTTCATTAGCGAACATTTTCGCGTCGATGTCATCGAGTTCCGGGTATCGATAGTCATCAGCGAAGACAACGGTGCGGGAACCATCCTCGGCAAGATGGACGCCGGCGGCTGCAAGCACATTTTCTGTATGTTCCCGATCGATGGCGCCGAGCGTGACGAGTTGTACTGGTTGCTCTGCCAACCGTGCCAATGCCTGTTCCGGATCTTGCCCAACACCTCGCCAAAACGCAGCGACCCCCGGATCGAGTGCAGCCACCACTTCCTCGATGAATCCTCGTTCTTCCAATTTCGCCAGACCGTAATAGACCTCGGCCGCACTCACACTGTCCGATAACTCTGCTGCGATCTCGCTAGCCGTGCGTTGGCCGTCAATCAATGGACAGATCGCCTCATAGATTTCACCGTTCAACACGATAGGCAGCGCCTCGGTCAGCAGGAAGATTCCCTGACCGGGGATCGAAGACACGTGATAGTCGGAGCGGAACCTCGGCACATCAATGGCCATTACTTCTCCTTGCAGCAGTAGGAAGCAGTCTTACGCTATCGCGGGTTTAGCAATCGTTCTGGCTTGCGACAGATAACGCTGAATAATCGGGCCTCGCACCGCCGACGTCTGAGATCTAACGCAATCGAGGGTGGCGGCACCGTACGGCGCCGCCACCCTCGAAAAAGCGGTTATCGGGTCAGTACCAAGTGTCGTGGCTGACGGCACCGGTGCATGTACACAAGCCTGTGCAGCAGCAACAGTCCGTTCCGGCACCACCGATCGCAGCAAGATCGTCATCGCTGACCTTGCCACCACCCGGTGCGGGCGGAATTGGCACCTTCAGCATGCCGTTTTGACCGCGACCAACGTTGGTCCAGTCACCGACCTTTGCCGAAGGGTCGTCGTAGAACTCCACCTTATAGTGGTCCGGCCAGTGCACCCCCTCATCGGCAAATGCCTTGTAGGGCTCGCTAATCAGCTCCTGCTTGAACGACGCATCGTGCCATGCTCGAGCGATCACTTTGTGCATCGCGTCGTTCACTTCACCGGCGTAGTCGTCCTTGTGGTCAGTGGCGGCGCCTCCGGCGCGTTCCCAGGTTGCCATGTGAACCTCCAGTTCATTCCCTTTGATTTAATCGCCGCCCAGACACCTATCGCAACCGATACGCCCAGTTTCGCTCAAAACTACGAAAATCGAACAGTGTTTACCAGGACTTGCCACGGCTAGTCCCACTAACTCGCGGAAGATCATCCCGAGCAACGTGCAAAAGCGCCGTTGCTGACTAGGCTGGACAAGTTGCGACAGACAAAGTGAGGCGAGTCCGCATGCCCAAGGTAATCGTGCAGATTTACCCTTCCATGGGTGACTACGAGCAGATGCGCGAGCATCGCCCCATCGGTCGTGATCCGCAGGTGTTCCAAGACGTCATGCACGGCATGCGCGATATTGCCGTCGCCATGGACGAACTCGGCTATTGGGGACTGTCCCACGTCGAACACCATTTCCATTCCGAGGGGATGGAAATGTCGCCAGATCCAGGCCTGTGGAACCTCTTTCTTGGCCAAGCCACCCAACGGCTGCGCCACGGCCAACTGGGTTATGTCTTACCCAGTAGGGATCCGATTCGGCTGGCGGAAAAGATCGCAATGATCGACCACATGATCGGCGGGCGGTTGTTCGTGGGTATTGCCCGCGGCTATCAGAAGCGCTGGATGAATGTCTTGGGTCAGCGCCTCAATGTAGGGGCTTCGGATCGCAATGATGAGGCAGCCGAAGAGCGCAACAAGGAGTTGTACTTCGAGCACTACCGGATCATGAAGCTGGCCTGGGAAAAGGACTTGCTGCAGTACCGTAGCCGCCACTACGAAGTCCCTTTCCCTTTCGACGAGGGGATTCCCGATTGGCCGCCCGCCGATACGCTGACCCGGAAGTACGGGGTGCCCGGCGAGGTCGACGACGACGGCACGCTGACAGGTGTTTCCGTGGTACCGACACCACTGCAAGACCCACATCCGCCGATGTTCCAGCCATTTTCGGTCAGCCCCAGCACGGTTCGTTGGGCCGGCTCACAGGGTCTCATTCCGATCACCATGTTCGCGCCAGTAATGCTGGCCAAGTGGTACGCCGATCTCTACCGCTACGAGGCGGGAAAGGCGGGCTTTGATTTCGAGATCGGCCAGAATATGGGCCTGTTGCGCGGATTCAGCATCCACAAGTCCGCGATCGCCGCGCAAGAAGCCATGGAGCGCTACGAGGTGCTTGCCTGGCGGGATTGGTACGGCGCCTTCGGCCACTTGCAGGGCTTTAAGTACCCCGATGAAGAAGGTCCGATCCCGGCACCAGGTGAGTCGGTATTGCAGCGGCTGACGAAAGTGGGGCTGCTCATCGGCGGGACGGTTGACGACGTCAAGCGGAACCTGGAGCAGCAACTCAACACCGTGCCGTTCGAGTACCTGGTGTGGCATCTCCCCTACGCAGTTATGCCGCTCGGTGAGACTTTGGAACAACTGGAGTTGTTCGCCACCAAGGTGATGCCGGAGTTCGGCCTGGAGGCCCCAGAACCACCGGTGCTGCGAACCGCGACCGATCGCAGCGCGGCGGTGTCACCGTGACGGCCGAGAGCAGCGCCACCGATGAATTCAGTGAGTACCGGGACGAATGGGAGTCGGTCATTTCTCGACTGATCGCCCGCGCCTGGATTGACGGCGACTTCAAGCAACAACTCCTCGCCGACCCCACCCCGATCCTGCACGCCGAAGGGCTGATGTTTCCCGAGCGATATGAGGTGGAGTTTTTCGAGGACCCAGGGGCTTCCCCAGGCGACTGGCATTCGGTGGGCCGGGGCATGAAAGCGATTCACCGATTTCCGATCCCGCAGGCGCCGGAGGAGGTGCTGGCGGCTGACGATCAGTTGGGGCTGGACGCGTCCGGCCTCGCGTGTTGCTGCCCGTGTGCCAGTTGCACTGGCGCAGTCAGCCATGAGACCTGGACACAAGACGTCGATTCCGCACGCTAACGCAAGTAGGTCCGCAACCCGAAGGCTGCGGACCTACCAATAGGGCAACCGCGCGTTTCCGCCCGGCGTTGCCGTTACTTCTTGATCTTGCGATTCTTCTCCATCAGGTACTTGTCGTAGACCGTCCAGGTCTCGTCGAGGCCGTTGCCGCTGTAGCTGTTGGTCAACTTGGCGGCCTTGACCTTGATCTTGACTTTCCCGATGTCCTTGATCTTGATCTTGTTGTCCTGCTTGCCTTTAACCTTGACTCGGTCTTTCTTGACGGCCTTCTTGTTGACCTTGAGGGCCACCGGCTTGCCGGCGCTGCTCTCGCAGCCCTTTTCCACGATGGTGTAGGTCTTGCCCACCCTCATCTTCTTGGCCTTGGGCACCTCGGCGCATTCCACCATCGACTCCTTCGGAGCTGGCGGTACGCAGTAGGGATTTTCCGAGCCCTCCTGGGATTGCGCCCAGGCGCGGTACCAGTCTGGCCAGTCGGTGGTCACCCAGTAGGTGCCGATCTGAGCCATGTACTCCCAGCCGTGGCCACGCATCCCCCGGTTTTCAGAGACCGAGTCGATGATGTTCTCCACCTCAGGCGTTAGTCCAGTTCCCGACGTATCGAACTCGCCAGCGGCGGTGGGGTTATCGCCACCGGTCAACGTGTTGTACCAGGTATTGACTCGCATACCCTTCTGAGTCGCTGCGGTGACATCGGAGCGCTGCACCCAAATGTTGTAGAAACCGGGATTACCCTTGGGCTGCCCTGGCACTTCGTTCAGTTTGATCGGCATCGGCACGAAGCCAATCTGCTTGTCCAACTCGCCGAACCACATGAGATCCATCGTGGGGTCTTGCTGATGCACCCAGTTCAGCAGTTCCTTCGAGAAGCCAGCCGCATAAACCTTCGCCTCCGAATCTTGCAGCGCAGTCAGGTAGGCCTGGTACTTGGTCGGATCATCCGCATCCTTGTACTCCACAAAACCCCAGATATCCCGTTCCTTGAGTAGGTCCAGATATTGGTTCAGTGTGGGAATCATTTCGCCGTTGTTCAACCGGTACTGCTTTAACTGCTCGTAGGTAATATCCCCAACTTTGGTACCGGCGGGCGCGTTCGTAGTGCGATCCAATGTGTCATCGTGCATCAACACCGGATACATGTCCTTGGTGAACCAGACGTCGGTTTCAATACCCCACACGCCGATGTCTGCGGCTCGCTCGAATGCGGCCATGGAGTTCTCGTTGGTGTTAGGCGGTGTTTCGTCGCCACCACGATGGGCCATCAGTCGGGGACATTCGACGATGTTGGCCGACAGGGCGGGTCCAGCATCGGAGCCACTCGATTCGCTGGCGGTTGCACCGCCGCCGGCGACGAGGGCGGACAGCCCTAGCCCACCGGCAGCGACCAAAGCGAGCAGTCGTTTTTGCATAGGGTTCTCCTTCTCCACAGCGCACGCCGCCTGGCTGACGGGAGCACTGCCGCCACTATGTCACCCGGAACTACCGGTTAGCAGCGCAACGAAAAGATTGCTGGCCGACGCTTACGCTGGACCTCCGCAGCAGAAGTTAGCCGCCGCTCGTCCGCTGGGCTTCACACGGAGATTCATCGGGTCCGACCTGGCAGGTTGCTTGCGCTCGCTAGGATGACGCGACAACATCGAAAGGAATTTCATGCGTAAGTTCGCAATCGGAGCAGTCGCTTTCGCGGCCGCTCTCACCTTCACCGCGTGCAGCTCGTCGGAAGAGGAGCAGACTGCTGATGCCAATGCTCAGGTCTGTGAATCGCTAGCCGGCTTCAACACCACGGTCGATTCGGCCATCAGTGGCGCCGAGAGTGCCGCAAGTGGCGAAGGACAGGTCACCATCGGCCAGGCGCAGGACACCGCCAACACCATCGCCGAAGGGTGGATGTCGCTCAAGGACGCTCTCGGTGAGCGCAACGAGGCCGTTGCCCAGCAGGTAACCACTGCCGTCGACAAGTACCAGGACACCCTCAAGTCGATCTCGGATGACCAGGATCTGTCTTTGGCTGAAGCTGCTTCGCAAGTGGCCACGGCTCAGGACACTTTGGAGTCAGACCTCGATGCGATCAATAGCCAGCTCGGTTGCTGATCGGCACTAGTCGCTGACAAGCCCGGGGCGGGCGCTCTCTTGCGAGGGCGACCGGCTCCGGGCTTTTTGTTGTCGTCGATTACTGCACTGAAATGACTGAACTGAGGAGTTACTGCACGACGTAGCGCATCCCTTGGTTCACGGCGTAGCCGCCACCGATTGTTCAGCGGGCACTCCTCCGGAGCCGTCATGTCTACCGCTTGGCTTCCCGCAACACCTCGAGAGCGATCGGCCCTTCGCCACTAGTCCAACCAGATCGGCATGAGCCGCAACCACAACACCACTGTGCGCCTGTCGACTGGTGTCCACTGCTAGGTTCAGAGGCACAGAGATGTTCGCTCGTAGAAGGGACTCGAATGATCCGCCTCAGTGCCATACGCTCCGGTTCCGCAAGGGGACCACTGCTCGCCCTCGTAGCCGCCGCGTTGCTGATCTCGGGCGCCACCGGCGCCACCGCCGAAGACCGCAACGCAACCGAGGCGGAACTCCGCGCGACCGCTAGCGACGACATCACCTTCCACGTCGGACTGGCCCGTAACGAACGCGCCGCCAACAAGGCCCTGCGCAAGGTGTCGAATCCGAACTCCGAGAGCTACCGGAACTTCCCCAGCCGAAAAAAGATCCGCAAGCAATACGGCGCGCAGCCAGACACGATTCAGGCACTCCGCGACGACGTCGAGAGCTTTGGGCTGCGACTTCGGATGGATCGCACCGGCGTGTTCGCCGGTATCTCCGGCACAGCGGAGCAGCTATCCGCCTGGACCGGAGCCGAGGTTGAGGTTCAAAACGTTGCGTTGCCCGGTGGCGCGGCAGAGTTCGCCTACGTTCTGACGCCGCCGGATCGGATCGCACCGTTGATCACGGAATGGTCGGGCATCGATGTCCAAGCCGCCTACGAACCTACTCCGATCAGCCAACAGTCGCAAAGCCCGGAATCATTCACTGGCAAGAATCGCGGGACACCCGAAGGCTGCCTGAGTGAGATCGGCGAGCAGACCAGCACTTACACCTACTCCTACAACCAACTGCGAACCGCCTACGGCTTGGACGACATACCCTCGGGTCGAAAAGTAGGGCGGGAAACCCGCCTCTTGGTTATCGCGCAAGGGGAAGGATTCTCCGATGAGGCGCTACTGGCGTCACGCAAATGCTTCGACCTGCCGAGCATCCGGTTCACTCGATCAACTCTGCCCGGTATCGAGGGGGAGATACCTGAGGGAGCCGAGGGTGACCTCGATGTCCAAGTCGCCCAGGCGATGCTGCCCAAGGGGAGTTCCGTCGATGTCGTACAGACCGTCAATGTGGACCCACGTTCTTTCCTGCTCTACGCCAGCGCCTTTGACGGTGGCGAGCTGCCCGATGCCGTTACCTCCTCCTACGGTATGTGTGAACTGAGTGCCGCCCAGGACTTGGGTTGGCTCCCCGGCTTCGAGATCACCGCATCGGTAGCGACTCGGCTGTCCCTGGCCGGCGTATCGGTCTTCGCCGCAGCCGGAGATAGCGGCTCCAGCGATTGCGTCGACCAGGACACGGGCGAAGGTGACCCGCAACTTTCGGTAAATCTACCAGCCGCGACCCAGGGCATTACCGCCGTCGGGGGTAGCCAACTCACGGTACGCAAGAACAACACCCTGAAGAAGGAGTGGGCGTGGAACGACTCCGGGCTACAACCACCGCTCGGCCCGGCAAACCTCAGCGGTGGCGGTGGCAAGTCTCTGGTGGTGAACAAGCCGTGGTGGCAGAAGAAAGCCGGAATCCCGGGTAAAACCCGCAGCCTTCCCGACGTGGCACTCCACGCTGGCCTTTCCCCCGGCTGGCCGCTGTGGACCGCAATCAACTCACAACTTGTTGTCCAACCGGTTGGTGGCACCAGTGCCGCCACGCCCTTCTTGGCTGCCGCGGTCGCCACGATGGCGGGCAATGAGCAACGCAAGGGCCGACCACCGCTAGGGCTAGTCTCACCGCTGCTGTACTCACTGGGGTCGGGATCTGACAGCATCCGCGACATCACCCAAGGAAACAACGATCTTTACGATCAAGGCTGCTGTGAGGCTGGCAAGGGCTACGACCTAGCCACCGGGCTGGGATCGCCTCGATTGAATCGGGTCTATGACAATCTGCCCGCCCCTGGGATTCCGAAGCGACCTGCAAACGGCTGATCGAGAAAGTCTGGATTCTTTCCTGACCCTTACCCTGATCACGACGCTCTCTGAATCAGCGGGTGAACAGTGAACTCGACAACCAAAGGGAAACCTGGAGGAATCGAGATGAATAACAAGATTGCAGCCTTGGGCGTCGGCGCTGGTGCTATTGCCCTCACGGCAGCGGCGATGGGCGGGATTGGCCTGGCCAACGCGCAGGACGGTAGCCAGAGTGCGCAGTCGGAGCGACAGCACCGAGGACCGCACGGACCCAAGGGTGAACCGGTCACCGGTGAAACCGCCGAACAAGCCAAGACTGCCGCGACAGACGCGGTGCCGGGGGGTACTGCTCACCACGTCTTCGCCCGACCCGACGGCGGCTACGCCGTGGGTATGACCAACGCCGACGGCCAACGCGTCGTCGTGTTGCTGACGGACAACTTCGAACCAGAAGAGGTCAAGGAGTTGGGCGATCGTCGCGGCCACGGCCCCAAGGGCGAGCCGGTGACCGGTGAAGCCGCCGAACAGGCCACCGCGGCCGCAGAAGCCGAAGTATCGGGGGGCACCGCTCACCACGTCTTTGCCCGACCGGATGGCGGCTACGCGGTGGGGATGACCAATGACGACGGTAACCGAGTCGTGGTGTTGCTGGATGAGAACTACGCGGTGGAAGAGGTCAAGGATCTGCCTGACCGCAGGGGGCCCAAGGGCGAGCCGGTCACCGGTGAAGCCGCGGAGCAGGCCAAAGCCGCTGCACAAGAAGCGCTGCCGAACGGCGAGCCGAAGCAGGTGTTCAGCAAAACCGATGGTGGCTATGCAGTCTTTGTGAAAATGCAGTCGGGCAAGAAACGAGTCGTCTTATTGGATAGCGAGTTTGCTGTGCAGAAGATCATGAAGGCGAAGCGTGGACCAGGCAAGCCACTCACCGGCAATACCGAGCGGAAAGCTGAGTCGGCGGCAACGGCAGCGGTTGATGGGACTGCTATGCGCGCGGTCCAGAAGGGGAACCGCTATTACGTGATCGTCCGTACTGATGACGGCGGTGTGCTGGTGAAGCTGAATAAGCAGTTCAAGGTCCTCGACACCGAGGAACTCCCGGAGCGAGGTGAGGGTCGGCACCACCGCGGTCCGGGTGGGCCCGGAGGATTTGGTGGTCCAGGTGGCCCCGGTGGTCCTGGTGGATCTCCCGACTCTGAAGACTCAGCAGAGCAGACGACAACCGCCTAGTAAGCAGTGATTGAACTCTGGGGCACCGGTAATCCCACCGGTGCCCCTGCTGCTTTGAAAGACTGACACTATGAACCGAGTGCTACTCGCAGACGATGACCGAGCGATCCGAGATTCGCTGGCCGCCGCACTGCAACTTGAGGGGTATGAGGTCGTGACCGCGACCGATGGGGTATCAGCACTCGCGTCCTACCGGACCGACCCGGTGGACATCATGGTGCTCGACGTGATGATGCCAGGTATCGATGGATTGGGCGTCTGCCAACTGCTGCGGGCCGAGGGCGACAGAATTCCGATTCTGATGCTCACCGCCCGGGTCGAGACTGCCGATCGAGTAGCGGGACTAGACGCTGGCGCCGACGACTACGTCACCAAGCCCTACGACTTAGACGAAGTACTGGCTCGCCTGCGTGCGCTGTTGCGACGCTCCACCGCCAGCAACGATTCCGCGGACCTTCGCGTCGGTGAGTTGCGGCTATCGCCCAACTCTCGCCGGGTCTGGCAGGGCGCCACTGAAATCGAACTGTCCAAAACAGAGTTTGACTTGCTGGAACTGCTCATGCGCAACGCCGGCATCGTACTGGAACGTTCGACGATCTATGAGCGGATTTGGGGCTACGACTTCGGATCGGAATCCAAGAACCTCGCGGTCTACGTGGGCTATCTGCGACGCAAACTTTCCGCACCGGGAGACGAACTCATCCGCTCAGTCCGCGGCGTCGGCTACAGCTTGCGGGCGTCATGACACTGCGGGCCCGACTAGCAATTACCTTTGCGGCACTGGCTGCCGTGGTGGCGTTGCTGATGGGCGCACTGGGGTACTTTGCGGTGGCCTCCCGCATCACGTCCGAAGTCGACGAGGCATTGCTAGCTGCGGGACAACGAATTCTCGGTGGCCCGCGAGAGGGTGAGCTGCTGCCGGGATCTGGTCGTGACAGACCAGGTCGACCAGGTGGCGAAAGGTTACCGCCCCAGGATCGGAGCTTGTTGGTAACGAAAGTTGATAGTGACGGCACCTACTTACCGCTACGCGGCGATCCATCGCTCGCGCCCACTCCGGTCGACGTCGAGTTGGCAAGCGAACCACGCTCGATCTATATCGCCCGCACCCAAGACATCGATGGTGTCCCCTACCGAATCGTCACCACTACGAATGGCAACGGTCAAGCGGCCCTGATGGTCGGCCGAGACGGGAGCGAGCAGGCTGCCGTGCTGCGTTCACTGGCGCTCATCATGACCGGGCTGGCCATTGCACTGTCCTTGGTGGCAGCGCTGATCGGCTGGCTGTTGGCCCGCAGGATCGCCGGTCGACTAGAAACGCTCACCACAGCAGCAGTGCAGGTGAGTGAAACGGGTCGACTGGACGTGACGGTTCCCGGGGCCGGCACGGATGAGGTAGGTCAACTGGCAAATGCCTTCAACACCATGCTGGCCCGATTAGCTCGATCTCAGGCGGAGCAACAGCGGCTCGTGCAGGATGCCGGTCACGAACTGCGGACGCCATTGACCTCGATTCGCACCAACGTCGCCCTGCTCAAGCGATTTACCGAACTCAATCCCGAAGTCCAGCAACGGGTCGTCGCCGACCTACAGGGCGAGTCGGCAGAACTGGCGACTTTGGTGACTGAACTTTTGGAAGCGGCCGCCGGAGTCAGCAGCAGCGCCGAGCACCAGTTGATCGTACTGGCGGATGTGGTGGAACGAGTAGCAGCCCGCGCCAATCGTCGTACTGGGCGGCGAATCAACATCGATGCCGATGACACCACCGTGTTGGCGGATGCGGCAGCTTTGGAGCGTGCGGTGTGGAATCTGGTCGACAATGCGATCAAGTTCGACGACAGTGACGCAGCGATCGATATTCACGTTCACGATCGTGAACTCAGCGTTGCTGATCGGGGTCCTGGCGTTCCCGCAGCAGATCGCGAACAAATCTTCGACCGGTTCTATCGACCAGTGGAGTCACGCGGGGTTCCTGGCTCCGGATTGGGACTGTCGATCGTGCGGGATGTGACGGCGGCGCATGGTGCTGAATTGTGGCTCACCGACCGCGAAGGCGGTGGCACGGTCTTCCACGTGAAGTTCCCAGCTGCCAAGTGAAGTTCCCCGATCAGTAGCAGGAACCGACGTCCACAGTCACTACTGCCGAAGCATTCCGGCGGCCACGGTGCCTACCGCATCAGCCATCTCAGCTGGCGTGCCGTCGGGGCGAATCAAAAAACTGAGTACCAACCGAACGATGATGCCAGCAGTAAAATTGGGGTCAGCCGCAGCCGATGAAAGTCGTTCCGCTTGCGAGCCCAACCAGCCAGCAACTAATACCGTTGCAGCGTCGATGATGGGCTGCGACTGCGAGGTCAATAGCGGCAAGAGTTCACTGCCGGTGTCGGGCTCGAACGAGACAGCCGCCTTCAGCAGCACATTCTCTTCACCTAGTTCCAGAACTGCTTGGGTGGCCGCCACTACCCCCACCACTGAATTAGACGCTTCCGTGAATGCCTGCGCCACGGCCGCCAAAAAGATGCCGGTTTCCCGCTGAATGAGCACTTCAGCCAACCCCGATCGGGAGCCGAACTCGTTGTAGACCGATTGCCGAGAAACTCCGGCCCGTTCCCCCACCGCAACCATGGTGACGCCTGACCATCCGGCGGCGGCAACCTCCGCAACAGCAGCATCGAGAACGCGATCTCGTAGCGAATGGCGCAATGCTAGGTCAGTCTTTCGGCTCCTCGACTTCCGCGTCGAGGGCGATGAAGTCAACCTTGTCTCGGACTCCGCAGTCGGGACACGGCCAGTCGTCGGGGACGTCTTCCCACTTGGTTCCGGCTGGGAAACCCTCGTGGTCGTTACCGACGGTTTCGTCATAGATGTAATCACAGGTATCGCACTGAAACCGGCTCATGCCGACAAGGGTGGCACATCCTGCGGCACACCGTAGGTTGCTAGCACCTTCTCGCGCTTGGACGGCTGAATGTTCGCCTTGGTCACATCACCTTGGTAATGATCTGTGACGCGCTGATCCATCACCCGACGCCAAATCGGCGGGAACAACGCCAACACGATCATGCCCGCGTAGCCGGTGGGTAATACCGGGGCTTCTTGGTCGTCCCGCAACGCCTGGTAGCGCCGCGTAGGGTTGGCGTGGTGGTCACTGTGCCGCTGCAAGTGATAGAGCAAAACGTTGGTAGCGATGTTGTTGCTGTTCCAACTATGAGCCGGAATCACTCGCTCCCAGCGACCGGTTTTCTCGCGCTGCCGCAGCAGCCCGTAGTGCTCTAGGTAGTTGACGGTCTCCAACAAGACGATTCCCACCAGCGCTTGCAGCACCAGGAACGGCAGGATCCTGATCCCGAAAACGGCGACTAGTGCTACCCACAGCACCAGCGACATCAGCCAGGCGTTCAACACGTCATTGTGAATCGACCAGTGCGACTCATTACGACGCTTGAACCGGGGCTGCTCCAGCCGCCAAGCGCTACGGACGCTACCGCCGATGGTGCGCGGCAGGAAGGCGTACAAATTCTCGCCCAACCGGGCACTAGCCGGATCTTCGGGTGTCGCAACCTTCACGTGATGGCCACGATTGTGCTCAATGTAGAAATGCCCGTAGAAGGACTGTGCCAATGCGATCTTGGCCAGCCAACGCTCCACCTTCTCGCGCTTGTGACCCAGCTCGTGTGCGGTGTTAATGCCCACGCCGGCCACGGTGCCCACCGTCAGAGCCAGGCCGATTTCGGCGAACAGCGACAGCGAGTCCCCCGACCACAGCCAGCAGGCCCACACCAGTGCGACATATTGCAACGGCAGGTAGAGGTAGGTCACCCAGCGGTAGTACTTGTCCTCTTCCAGGGACTTGATCAGGTCATCCGGCGGATTAGCGCGATCCAAGCCAGATCCCAGATCGATCAACGGAATCACAATCAGAATGAGAACTGGGCCGATGTACCAGAAAACATCCCAGCCAGTCAGGGCCGCCAACCCGCCACCCATGAATGGGAAGGTTGGGATCAGCAGGCCGAACAGCCAGAGGTACCGCTTCCTGTCTGTCCACTGCTCGGTCGCTAGCTCAGTATCGGGCGCCGCCTGTGCCATGTTTCCTCCTTCGCCGGAGTCGGCGAGCCCCCCGCCCGCGCCTCCAAACTTTACACAATGCTAGTTTCTGTAAACTTAGGTAGCAATACCGCTGCGAAAAAACTTTCACTGCACCATTAGCGCTCATAGGTGAGCGCGCAGAACACCTGCAAAGCCAGACCCGCCACGACCCTTCACTCGAATGCGCGATTAAAGCCAGCAACGGGCACGCCGAAGACTTCGGATATACCGAGCAACGAGGTGAGAGTGAAGCCGTGGCACAACTGGCGCACCGCACAACGACACTTCATCAGGCCATCGCAGTGTTGGGGATAGCGGCGGCCGTTGTCTTCGCCCTACTGAGTTCACCAGCTTGGGCAGCGCAAACAACCGCCACCGGGATCGACATCGAAATCCGCAATAACAGCGGCCAACCCGACAGCGACGTGTACGTCATGTTCACTGCCGCTAATGGTTCTGCGGATATTTCGGACGCTAGGCCTATTCGACTCACCGACTTACCACTCTCCTCACGCGGGCATCGGCACTTCCGGCTCGATCGAGCGGTCGCTGGTCGGGTCTGGTTGTCCTTCGACAATCCGGTGACAGCCGTCCCGGAACCCAGCCCTGATACATCTACAACACGGTTCGACGTTGTCGAACTGACCTACACACCAGAAACCACACCGGCGGTCGGGATTGGGAATCTGTCGGCGGTGGCGATGTTCGGCATACCACTGGATCTGGTCGCGGTGGACAACGGCGGCACCATGATTCCCGGGCGCTTCCGCGGCTTGGACTGCTTCACTGACGTGATTCGGCAACAACTGGCGGCAGCTGGCGTACCGGCGAGTGCTGAGCGGCAAACCACCGACGGCGGATTCGCACGGATCGTGGCCCCGGCGACTCGCCCCGGCCCCTACCCCGATCTGATCGACTACGTGCAATCCCTTGCTGGCGAGACGATCCGGATTCAGGGTCGCTACTACGGCACCGAAGGTGCCCCGGCCTACGACTACACCGGGACCTTCGCCGGCGACGGCTCGATCACACTCACTGGGACCGCTGGTGACGGCGCCAACCAGACACTGTTCACCTCCGGCACTGAGTTGGCCAAGGCCGGATACAGCCAAAATGGCCCGTACACGGTGGGCGGCAGCCCCGCCAACGTCGGCCAAAACGACGTCTACGCCGCTATCTACCGGGATCTGGTCGCGGGACTTTCCTACGGCTACTGGGGCGGCGTCCACGGCAACGACTCAGCCACCTACGCCGCCGATCCGCCGCCGACGGCCTTCGCCGCAGCCCGACCGGGTGGGGAAAACTTCACCGCCTGGAATGTCTACGGATCAGTGATCAACGCCAACAGCACGATCTACGGCATGCCGTTCAGCGACCACTTCGGCAACAACGGCAAACCCAACCCGCTGGTCCGTTTCGACGATGCCGCTGCACTACAGGTCACCATTCAGCCAGACAGCGGCTGCCGCGCCGATCTTCAGCCGCCTAGCGGCGAGGATCCTGGTGGCGGTAGCCCTGGTGGCGGAGATCCCGTTGGTGAAGATCCTGGTAGTGAGGGCCCCGGCAGCAGCGGCCCGGGCGACGGTAGCCCCACCAGTGGCGCACCTGGCGCTGGCGACGCCAGCGGCGGTAAGCCAGCGCGGCCCGCGGAGCTCGGTCCCGGCCTTCCCGATAACGAGACCCTCAGCCTGCGGGCCCGCAGCAAGCGCAAGGCCGTCACGGCGGGCAAGTGGCAGCGACTGGTGTGGCAGGTCGCCAGCGACGGACAGGTAAAGATCCGCCACAAGGTCAAGGGACAACAGCGCAACCAGACCAAGGTGAAGAAGAATGACACCCGACTAGCGGTTAAGGCGCTTGGCGGCAATCGCCGGGTTGTCGTGAAAGTTGTGGTGAAGACCGACGCAGGCAAGTACCGCTGGCAACGAGGTTGGCGGGTTCGCTGACCCACGATTACCCCGCCGCTGCTGTTCCCTCAGGTTCTGCGGAACAGATAGGCTTTCTGCATGACTGATGGCGGAATCAACGGAAATGCCCGGGCGGAAGGCAGCAATTCGGAAGCCTTCGACCTCGATCGCTCACACGTCTTTCATTCGTGGAGCGCTCAAGGCGCCCTGAAACCCCTCGTCCTCGCCGGGGGTGAAGGATCCCGAGTATGGGACTTCGACGACACCTCGTACCTGGATTTCTCCAGCCAGTTGGTGAATACCAACATCGGTCATCAACACCCTGCCGTCATCCAGGCAATCCAGGAGCAGGCCGCCGTGCAGGCGACGCTGGCACCGCAGCACGCCTCGCTAGTACGTGGCCGCACCGCCAAGGCGATCACGGAACTAGCACCAGCTGGGCTGAACAAAGTCTTCTTCACCAACGGTGGCGCTGATGCTGCCGAGAATGCGGTGCGGATGGCCCGGATTCACACCGGCCGACACAAGGTCTTGAGTTTCTACCGCAGTTACCACGGCAATACCGGTGCCGCCATCAACGCCACCGGTGACCCCCGCCGCTGGCCCAACGAGTTCTCGTTCGGTCACGTGCACTTCTTTGGCCCCTACCTCTATCGCTCGTCGTTTTGGGCCCAGACTGAGGAAGAGGAATGTCAGCGAGCCCTGGACCATCTGGAGCAAGTCATTCAGTTCGAAGGCCCGAAGACGGTCGCCGCAGTGATGATCGAATCCGTCGTGGGCACTGCCGGCGTGCTGATTCCACCGCCCGGCTACCTGCAAGGCGTTCGGGACTTATGCGACAAGTACGGGATTATCTACATCGCCGACGAAGTGATGGCTGGCTTTGGCCGCACCGGAGCCTGGTTGGCGATTGATCACTGGGGCGTCTCCCCCGACCTGATTGTTTTTGCGAAGGGTTCCAACAGCGGCTACGTCCCACTCGGTGGTGTGATCATTAGCGACGACATCGCCGCCACCTTCGATGAACGGGTGTTCCCCGGTGGACTCACCTACAGCGGTCACCCGCTGGCGTGCGCATCATCGCTGGCAGCGATCACCGCGATGCGTGAAGAGAAGATCATCGAGAACGCCGCTGCCATCGGCAATGACGTTCTCGGTCCCGGTCTGGCCGAGCTGGCGGACAAGCATCCCGTCATTGGTGAGGTCCGCGGGCTAGGGGTGTTCTGGGCGCTCGATCTGGTGACCGATCGGAGCACCCGCGAACCGTTGGCCCCCTATGGCGGCACCAGCGAAGCGATGGGGGCACTCACCAAAGGCTGCATGTCGCGTGGCTTGCTGCCATTCGCCAACTTCAACCGGCTACATGTGGTTCCGCCGTGTGTCGTCACCGAAGCAGAGGCATCAGAGGGGCTCGCCATCTTGGACGAGGCGTTCGGCGACGTCGACAAGTACTACACCGGTTCCTGACCGAGGACTCCTGCCCCGTCGGGCAGCAATCGCCCTCCCCAGACGATCCGCTGGGATTAGGAATCCCGCAGGTACCGACGTTCCCGCACCACCAAGACCAACGTCGCTCCGGAGGCGATCAGCACGATTGAGGTCAGCAACCCGAGCATGATCGAACCACCGGTTGTCGCGGGGGTCTGACCACCGGAACCGGTCACCGTGACAGTTTTCTTCTCAGACTTGCTCACCGGCGGGCCGACCTTCTTGCCCTGGCCGTTCTTCGGCTGGCCGTAGACGGTGACCTTGTTGGTGGTGGTCTGGTAGAGGCGAGACGTGCACTCGAACACCCAGGTCTCGTTGCTCTTGCCGCCCGCCTGCTTGCCGTCCAACAGATTATTGTTGTTGCTGTCTCCACTGACGTAGTAGATCTCGGCGCACTTATCGTCAGCGATCCATGCTTTGACCTTGGCCAGTGGTAGATCTCCGGTGTTGCGCACCCGGTAGGTGTAGGTGACATAACTGCCAGAGGGAACCTTGTCGGCAGATGCCGACTTAGACACCGTCATTCCGCCCCGCTTCACGACCTTCACGGTCTGCTTGACCTTATCCGGCTTCACCGGAGTTCCGGTGGGACTCGGCGTAGGGGTCGGCGTGCCAGTTTGCGTCGGCGACGGCGTGGGGGTCCCGGTCTGGGTGGGGCTGGGAGTAGGAGTCGTGGTCTGGGTGGGATCAGGTGTTGGCGTTGGCGTCTGCGCCAAAACTGGCGTTGGCTGCGCCGATGCCCGGTTCGTCAATTTCTGATCGATCTGGTCGGTACAGGTGAACTTCCAAATCTCACCGACAGCCAGCGTCTTATCCTTCCCAGTGTCACCCGACTTGTAGGCCAGCGGCGTGCACTTGTTGTCCCCCACCCACTCGGTGCGTTTCGCGCCAGAACCGTCGAAGTCGGTCTGACCGCTGTTCTGCAACCAGTAGACGTACTTCACATCAGCGCCGGTGTAGACCAAGGTCCGCTTCGCCTGTTTGGTCAAGATCACCTGCGGCTTGCGGACCTCAACGAAGGCCTTATCGGTCGAGGTCACGGTGTTCTTACTCGTCACCCCGGTCATCGTTGCGGTGGCTACGTTGGTGGTGTCGTCGGTGATGCCGGTCGCAGTACAGGTAAATGTCCACGACTCCCCCGGCGTCGCCAGATCCGGGCCCTTGGCCAGGACGTTGCCGCTGCCGGAGGTCCGCGTCACCGAAGAACACTTGTCGTCGGTGACCATGCTGTTCGGATCACTGGTCTCGATATTCTCGTTGCCGGTGTTAGTCACTACGTAGGTGTAGGTGGCCGAACCGCCCTGCAGGATCACCGGCTGATCGACCGTCTTCACCAACTGGATCGCCGGTCGGTAGTCGTAGTAGTTGGTGAACACACACCGCGCATCTTCACCGGTGCCGATCTGAATCTCAACCCCCGGATTCGGTGACGGGAGGGCAGTGGGCGTAGCAGTAGTCCCCGTACACACCGGATCACCCGCTAGATACCAATCCGTCGGAACGGAACTAGAGCTCAACTGTTCCCGTACCTGATAGGTGCCCACACCGACCTGTGCGCCCGCCAGCTCACCATTGGCCAGCGAGAAGGACTTCGGCGATGGCACGTTCCACTCGAACGGGAACAGGATGGACGCATCCGCATCAAACGAAGCCGATTTCGCCACAGTTAGCGAGGCGTTCTTTTGGTTGGTGAACTGACAGGTGACTGCGTCGCCGCTATTGATGTGTAGGGTCGCGGTGGCCGTCGAAAAATCGTAGGTAGGCCCAGGAACCCCGGTCGCACCGTTACAGACGATGCCCTTGTCCTTGAGCGACCATCCGGCAGTCACCGTTTCGCTCAGCACATACTTCGTTGGATCGTTGGCCGGAGATAACGTCACGGTCT
Source organism: Actinomycetes bacterium (assembly GCA_022599915.1). Lineage (NCBI taxonomy): Bacteria > Bacillati > Actinomycetota > Actinomycetes > Actinomycetes bacterium. The sequence goes on along the minus strand of JAHZLH010000065.1, from coordinate 32,797 downwards.
TCGATGCCGAACCGGTTGCATCTGGCTGCAGTGAGAAGGACTCGGATTGACCGCCGGAGAGCTCAAAGTCGAAGGCAGGGCCACTTCCCACCGGATCAAGGTGCTTGGTGATCGTCAGCGTGGCTTCCGGCGGGTCCTTCCTGGTATTCACAAACAGACAGGTAACGTCGTCGCCCGCTAGCAAACCGGAACCGTCTACCTCGGGATCAGCGATTGTCATATCTACCGTGACTCGTTCGGCGCCGACTCCCGTACAAGAAATAGAAGTGCTCCAGTGGTCACTCGGGTCGCCCACGCTGGTGGCAGTTTCATTCACCTTTTCGGTCCCCGGTTGTACCACCTGGGATTCGCCATTCTTTAGGGTGAAATCACTAACACCGTTTCGACTGAAGGTAAAGGTCGAGGAGTTGTCCGGGTTTCCGTCAGTGCCCACCGCCTGCTTGCGGATCGTGAGTTTGGGTTCAATCTGGTTGGTAAATACGCAGGTGACATTGTCGCCAATCGCTATGTCGGACAGCGTCGCGCTCTGCTGGTTGTACGCGACTCCATCAGTCTTGTCACACAACACCTCATCGAAGGTCCAGCCACTCGGTAGCGCCCCTTCTGTGATGACGTATTCGTTATTCCCTGGTGTGGGGGTTACAGAGATCTGCCGGGAGAACTGTGCCGGAGTCGCGCCCGGGTTCAGGGTGAAGGCGGCATCAGCACTGGCCACCCCGGCACCGTTCCCGGTGATCGTGAAATCGAAGTCCTGGTCTGCCGCGGGTAGCGGGTTGACCTCTTTGATCACCGTGATCATGGCAGCTCGGTTGACGCCGATGGTCTTGCGCGCACTGGCGGTGACTCGACTGTTGTTCTGGGTCTTGTTGTTGGGGTTGGACCACAAGCCGGACACGGTCGCCACGTTGGTGACGCTGGATTCGGTACTGGGCGGTAGCAGCCGGGCGTCGCAGGTGTAGGTCCAACTATCGCCAGGAGCCAGGCTACTGCCGCTGCCGGCGGTCCGCTTCAACGGCGAGCACTTGTCGTCAGTGATTTGAACATCGCGGATGGTGTCGTTGCCCACGTTGGTGGCGACATATCCGTAGGTGATCATCGTCCCGGCAGCCACCTTCTGGCCGTCGGCGATGGCGCTACCGTCAGGGAGCGCAGCAGTCTTCACCAAGCTCAGCGCCGGTGTCTTGACGTCAACGGTCTTGTTCGCGCGGTCGACCACAATCTTGCGATTTGGAGAGACTCCTTGGACTACCGCTTGGTTGGTATCCGAAATCTTCTGATTCGACGTTGCGTACTGAATCTTCCGAGCGCAGGTATAGGTCCAGGTTTCATCGGTCTGCAGCAGGTTGTCGTTGGTGGTGTCGCCACCGGTGCGCTTTAGCGTTCCCGGGGTACACCGAGCATCCGACAGGGTGATGTTTGACAGCGTCGTATTACCTGGGTTGGTGACCGTGAACCGATAGATCTGATTCCAGCCAGACGCATTGCCACGAACCGGATCGTCCACCGCGGTCTTGGTCAACTTGATGCCCGGCTGATAGTTGAAGTTGTTGTAGTACTCGCAGGTCACCTCAGAGTCGGGCCCGACCGGGATGTTCAGCGTGCGAGTGTTGAACGACGCAGTGCCATTACGGAACGGCGACACGTTCGACAGCACGCCATTATCGCGTCGGGTGCACTGCGCCCGGGAGAAGGTGTAGCCAGACTTCACTTGCTCCGACACCGACACATTCGAGGTCACCTGGGAATCGAGCGACCACTGGAATCGAGTCTGCCCCGCAGCTCCAGTTTGCCGCGTCTTGGACCCGGGACCATCACCCTTGTTTGGCTCCACCCAACGGTAACTGCCGCTGGTGGGACGCGGATTAACCGTGAACCGCCACCCAGCTGCCGGCTCGTACTTGTCGCTGGTCTGACTCTGGGCCTTTTTGATGACGGTTACGGCTGGTGTACTGCGTTTCACCTGGTTTTGCACCGTGGTTTGCACCGAAGTTGGGATGTTCGGGTTCGGCTTGCTCGGTGGAAATGTCACCGTCCAACCATTGCCGGTCACCGTTATCGACGACCTGCCGTAGCTGGGTGCGCAGTTCCTAAACCAACCGGGCGCCCAGCTCAAGTCCAATTTGTATTGGCCATTCGCCGGGACCGTCGCATTAACGGTACGCGAGCCACAACTTCCGCCGTTCCCGAAGCCGTGGCGAAAGTTGATCGTCGCGTTGACCTTCAGCGGGTGAGGGGTGGGATTGACGATGACATAGGCCCACTCGTGCGGCCCGTTACCAACTCGCTCGATGATCAACTGATCGTTTTGGGGTGTTGCGGACCGCGTCTGTGCTGTTTGCGCAGTCGGCAGCACCGGCGCTCCGATGACGGTTCCGGTTGCAGCATTCGCTGCCCACGCGCCGACTCCGATCGACGGCAGAACAACCGCAATTGCTACAAGGGCATGCGTCCAGCGCCGAGAGCGACCCATACCCATCTCCCTAATCGGGGTGCCTGCCACGCCGCACCCCTGCCTGCGACCACATAGGCCACAACTTGACTATGGTAAGGGCGTAGAAACGGTCGGGGGACACAATTTCGGTGACTCCCACCACACATTTTTCCCGCACGCTGGCGGGCTAACTACTCAAATGCCGCAATTCCGGTCAATGCCTGCCCCACTACGAGGGTGTGCATCTCCGCAGTGCCCTCGTAGGTGACCACCGATTCCAAGTTGTTCGCATGGCGCATTACCGGGTGAGCTGCGGTCACGCCATTGGCTCCCAAAATGGTTCGAGACTTGCGCGCTATGTCGAGGGCAGTCCGGGCACTGTTCAACTTGCCAGCGCTGATCTGCTGCGGTCGTAACGCCCCCTGCTCCTTGAGTCCCCCCAAGTGCACTGCCAGCAGCATGCCGTTACCCAGGGCTACAGCCATGTCGGCCAACTTCTGTTGGGTCAACTGAAAGCCGGCGATCGGCTTATCGAACTGTTTTCGGGTGAGTGAATAGTCCAGCGCAGATTGCAGACAATCCCGAGCCGCGCCTAGCGCACCGAAGACGATTCCGAACCGCGCCTCATTCAGGCACGACAGCGGCCCACGCAGCCCAACAACGTCGAGCAGCGCGTCCGCAGGCACTCGCACATTCGTGAGGCGAAGGTGCGCTGTGGCGGAGGCCCGCAGCGACATTTTCCCCGGAACATCAACGAGTTCAACTCCTGTCGTCGAAGCGGGGACGGCGAAGCCCCGCACGCCGTCGGGACTATTGGCCCAGACGACGATCACGTCGGCAACTGGTCCGTTCGTTACCCAGGCTTTTTCGCCTGTCAACACCCAGTCGCTGCCGTCCTGTCGCGCGGCGGTCCGCATCTCCGCCGGGTTGGACCCCACGTCAGGCTCTGTCAGCGCAAACGACCCAATCAGATTGCCAGCGGCCAAACCGGGCAGCCACTGTTGGCGCAAACTTTCGGCACCGTAAGCGTGAATAGCATGCATAGCCAGTGAACCCTGGACGCTGACCAGGGATCGGATTCCAGAGTCACCCGCTTCTAACTCCAGACAGGAGAGTCCGTATTCGGTGGCAGTAGCGCCGGCGCAACCGTAGCCGGTGAGGTGCATCCCCAATATGCCGCGCGACCCAAGTTGCTTGGCGAGGTCTCGTACTGGTGGGTTACCGCTGTCATACCAGGAGGCGACGTCTGGCCGGATGAACTCGGAGACGAATGTCTGAGCTGCTTCCCGCGCTTGGCGTTCTTGCTCGGACAGCACCGCGTCAATGTTGTAAAGCGATGCAGGATCGATTGGCTGGTTGGTCAACAGTCACCCTCCCGGTAGGGCCCGCCACTATCCCAGGCAGGCCCCACCAGGCTATCGGGCAACTCTAGTATCGGCCCAGCCGAGCCGAATGGTGAGTTAACTCAGAACTGTTCGCCGAGGGCCTTTGTGGCGTTCTTCAGGGTGTCTTTCAACGTCTTCTTCTGAATGAAGCCGGGCAGCGGCATGCTGGTGTCGATTTCCAGTTCCAGCGTGCACTCGGACTTGCCACCCTTGTCCACGACTGTCCAGGAACCGGCCTGGCTTTTTTGCACCTTGGTCGGCTCAACGAGAGTCCACGCCATGCCGTCGTCGGTGTGGGTGTAGTCGAGCTGGAACTCGTCCTTGGTGACCTTGGCATCGTTGATGAGCCGGGCCCGCTTCACGCGACCCTGATCATCGGTCTCGAGGACTTCGCTCTCGATACAGCCGGGGAACCAGGTGTCCTGATTGTCGACGTCCCCCAGTTTGGCGAGTACGTCCGCGGCTGATGCATTGACAGTTACTGATTTGGAGTCTTTAACGCTCATGGCGAGAAAGTAGCGCACCGCTGGTGCGGTGTCCTGCTATTCGAAATCTTGCCGAATATCTCGCTACGGCGCAGCGTCACCGCGAGCAGCTTCTTGCTCACGCAGCTCAACCAGATCACTCAATCGGCGCAAGCCGGCCAATGGCTGTTTCAGTCGAGCATTACCCGCCAGAATTTCCGCATTGCGAGCCAGAAAATCCCAGTAGCCAGCAGTAAAGGGACACGCCTGCTCCCCCAGTCGATTGCCAGGCCGATAGCGACAACCACGACAGTGATTACTCATCCGGTTGATATAAGCCCCACCCGAGGTATAGGGCTTGGTGGCCATGACTCCGCCGTCGGCGTACTGCGACATGCCCACCACATTGGGAACCATGACCCAGTCATAACCATCGACATAGTTGCGCCGAAACCAATCGTTGAGCGCCAGCGGATCGTAGCCACGCTGAAGTGCCCAACTCCCCAGCACCATCAGCCGCTCAATGTGGTGCGCCCAACCAAAGTCACGGGTCTTTCGCAACGAGTCGGACAGACAAGCCGCATCGACGGAGTCAGCATCCAAGTCTTGCCACCAGTCCGGCAACTCCTTCGTGGCGCCGAAGTAGTTTCCCTCTCGGTACTCCTCGCCGAGATACCAGTACAGATGCCAGACGTAATCCCGCCAACCCACGACTTGTCGGATAAATCCCTCCGCCGCCGCCAACGGCGCCTCACCCGACACATAGGCGGCTTCCACTTGTCGAGCCACCGCCAGCGGATCCAATAGCCCCAGATTCAACGGTGCCGACAACAGTGAGTGCGCCATCCAGTCGTCGTCAGCCATCATGGCGTCTTCGTAACGGCCGAACAGACCTAGGCGATGTTCGATGAAGTCTGCGAGCACTGCTTCGGCTTCAATGGCAGTGGCGGCGAACCTGCGCGGACCTGCCGTGCCCGCAAAGGACACCCCAGCCGCTTCCCACTGCTGCAGGTCGTGGCGTACTTCGTCATCGATATCGTCTTCGACTGGCCATGCTGGTTCAGGCAAATCCAACCGCTGCTCCCCTTTGGGCGGAGGCTCTCGATTATCGGCATCAAAATTCCATCGACCTGCCACTGGTTGGTCGCCATCCATTAGCAGTCCAGTCCGCCGCCGAGCCGTGCGGTAGAAGTCCTCCATCAGCAGTCTTTTCTTACCGCGACCTGCTGCCCACTCTTGAAACTCTTGCTGGGTTGCAACGAACCCGGCAGCGGGCATTACCTCCACCCGATCGCTCAACTTTTGCACCAGTCGCAGTGCGGCCCATGAGGTGGGGTGACGCACTTGAATCGGACCAGACACTTGGGCGAGGCCATCTTGATAGGTGTCGGCGCGGATGTAACGAACCCGATCGCCAAGTTCCACCGCTCGGTGGCGCATGGCGCTGAGGATCAACTGGGCTTTGGCCCGGTGATAGCGACGGCGCCGAAATACGGCAGCTGATTCGATGATGACGATCTCTTGCCCCGGATCGTCGGGTAGGAAGTGGTCCCCCAACTGATCCCCGAAGAGCCACAAGGTTGATGCCGACACACAGGCATTGTTGCGGGAATCGCCGCGCGGAGCACTTCGCCGACACCGGCAACCTGAGATCCGTACCTCATTCGGACACCCCAACCGTATTTACGGCAACCGGCCGGGCTAAAGTGACGCTCGATCTGGAGGGTCCCAATGGAGGAAATCAATTCGGGTGATACCGCCTGGGTTCTTATTAGTGCTGCACTCGTCATGCTGATGACACCAGGGCTGGCGATGTTCTACGGCGGCATGGTGCGCGTCAAGAGTGTGCTCAACATGATGATGATGTGCTTCTTGGCGCTGGGCTTGGTCAGCATCATTTGGGTGCTCTACGGGTACTCCTTGGCGTTTGGTCCCGATTCAGGGGGGCTGATCGGTAACTTCGACTTCGTCGGCATGGCCAACACCGTGGGCGAAGTAGAGGGCACCATCCCGACGCTCGCGTTTGTGATGTTCCAGATGACCTTCGGCATCATCACCTGCGCCTTGCTCGCTGGTGCGGTGGCTGATCGAATCCGCACCATTGCCTGGATCGCAGTGATCGTTTTGTGGACCACCTTCGTCTACATCCCGCTGGCCCATTGGACTTGGGGCGGCGGCTGGATCGGCAGTCAACTGGGGGCATTGGACTTCGCCGGGGGAACGGTCGTGGAGATCAACTCCGGTTTCTCCGCACTGGCGCTGGCCATTGTGGTCGGACAACGGATTGGCTGGCGTCGGGACCCGATGCGGCCACACAACCTGCCGTTGGTACTACTCGGTGCCGGCATGCTGTGGTTCGGCTGGTTCGGCTTCAACGCCGGTTCCGCGCTGTCGGCTGGTGACTTGGCCGCCACCGCAATGATCAATACGCAGGTGTGTACCGCCGCTGCGGCGCTGGCCTGGGTCTTGGTGGAGAAGATTCGTGACGGCAAGCCCACCACGTTGGGCATCGCGTCCGGTGCCATCTCTGGCGCAGTAGCGATTACCCCCAGCTGTGGCTTCGTCAATCCCATGGGTGCCCTACTCATCGGACTTGCTGCTGGTGCCATCTGCGCCTGGGCGGTCGGATGGAAGTACAAACTCGGCTACGACGACTCCCTTGATGTCCTGGGTGTCCACGGCATCGGTGGCCTGGTCGGCATGATCGGCATCGGCCTAGTTGCCACCACTGCAGTCAATGCCGACGGCGGCAACGGGCTGTTCGCAGGTGGCGGCTTCGAGCTGCTGAACAAGCAACTGATCGCCTCCTTCGCGACGATAGCCTACGTTTTCATCGTCACCTGGCTCATCGCCATGGTGGTGGACAAGGTGATCGGCTTTCGAGTTGATCCCGACGTGGAGATCAGTGGAATCGATCTCGATCAGCATGCGGAGTCCGGCTACGAGCTCACCGACACCACGTCCGGCGCTTTTGCTGGCGTGGGTCAAAGTGGGCTCAGCCACTACCAGCAGGAACATCCCGACACCCCCGGCGCAGAGGAGCAGCAGCGATGAAACTGATTACGGCGATCATTCGACCGTTCAAGTTAGAGGACGTGAAGTCCGCCTTGGAACAACTCGGCGTTAACGGTATGACCGTGTCCGAGTGCAGCGGCTTTGGTCGGCAAGGCGGCCACGTCGAGGTCTATCGAGGCGCTGAATACGTCGTGAACCTCGTACCCAAGGTGAAACTCGAGGTTCTCGCTGAGGATGAAGATGCCGACGATCTCGTGCGCGCACTCGTGCAGGCCGCTCGCACTGAGAAGATCGGCGACGGCAAGGTCTGGGTGACCCCAGTCGACACCGTGGTACGAGTTCGTACCGGTGAGCGTGGCGACGAAGCGCTTTAGCACGACAAGCTGCTAGCGGGCGCGTCGGCCGACTGGAATCCGCCGACGACAGTGTCGGCGTCGGAGACGGCATCGGCGAGGCACTCGCCAACGGCCATACCCACCATGCCGAGTAGTCCGCAGTTGCAGTCAGTCACCATCAGCGATCCCCCATTTTCGGTTAGTGAAGCCAGATGGGTGACTACGACACCGGATGGCAATAACGTAGACCCACAGCAGTAATCCCGCTGCTGACCAGCGATCGGGAGTCTCGTGAAAGGGATCATCTTCAACGTCGTTGAACACACCGTCGCGGACGAGTTTGGTGCCGACGTCTGGGATGAACTACTCGCTGCCGCGGAACTGGACGGCGCCTATACCGCCCTCGGGGACTACTCGGTCGATGAGTTGAGTGCAATCGTGACAGCGGCCTCGGAAAAACTCGATTTACCCCCAGCGGATGTCGTCCGATTCGTCGGACGCCGCGGCTTTCCCTGGCTGATGCAGCGCTATCCGGAGATGGCTACCGGTCACACTTCGGCGCGGAATTTTGTCCTGTCACTGAACGAAGTCATCCACCCAGAAGTTCGCAAACTTTACCCGGGAGCGGATGTGCCAGTATTTCAGCAGCACGACAGTGGCACCGGTGCGCTGGACATCGAATACGTATCCCAACGACAACTCTGCTTCCTGGCTGAGGGACTGACGTTCGGCTGTGCTGACTACTTCGGTGAGACGATTTCCATCTCACAACCGAAATGTCAGCACAACGGCGATTCCAGTTGCATGCTCCGAATCGAGTGGCATGACCACGCCTGACGATAATGACCAACTGTTGCGGCGCCGCCTAGACAGAGAACGTCGAGCTCGGCAAGCGGCTGAAGAGATTGCCGAAAAAACGCTTCGCTCGCTATATCTTTCCAACCGCAACTTGAATCTGCTCGCTCAAGTCGCGGCCGTTGCCAACCAAGCCCACAGCACCTCCGATGCGCTGCGAGAGGTATTGCCAATTCTGGTGCATTTAGGACCCTGGGATGTCGGCGTGGCGTTCATGCTGCAGCACGTCGAGGAAGGGGAGGGTGATCCTCAGCTGCAGGCTGTCTATCGGGTGGGCAATCCGGACCGCCTCCCCAACATGGGAACTGCGGCGCACCAGACCGGCAAGAGCAAACGAGCGGGCATCGCCTCGCTAGCGCTGGCCGATTCGCTGTGGATATCAGATCTAAGCAAGGAGGAACTCGCCGTCGACGGGGAAGAACTGGACGAGGGATCAGCGGCTGGCTTTCCACTGCTCACTGCAGATGGCGTGATGGGCAGTATCGTCCTACTCGCACCCACGGCATCCGAACCAGATGACAGTTACCCGGATCGTGCCGGGATGATGGGCCAACAGTTGGGTGCCGTCATCGACCGGGAGAACCGAGCGAAAGACCGAGAGTCAACGCAACGTCGCTTAGCGGCCCAAGTCGAGGAACGTACCCAAGACTTGCTCCGAGCCCGAAGCCGAGCACATGAGGCAGCACGCTCCCGGGAGTCGCTGCAGGCTACCTTGAGTCACGAGTTGCTGACGCCGTTGCACGCCATCCGGAATGCCGTTGATTCCGCACCAGCTAACAAGAGCTCTGAACTGGAATCGCTCTGCGCAATCATCTCCGACTCAACAAATCGGCTGACATCCCGCATCAACGACCTGATGGACCTGATGGACTACACCACCGGAGAGGTGGTGGCAGTCGAAGCCGAACCAGCCCGAGTACTGGAACCTTCGCTGCAAGAGTTTTCGCAGCTGCTCGCGACCTCCCAACGCGAGATCATGTTGACGACAGATGTAAGCGCCGAACAGGAACTGCTCTTTGATCTATCCGCCGTGGTAGCCGGATTCGAGGCTTCGGTGGCCTTGGTGTTGGCTAACACCTCAGGACCCGTTCGGGTGATCCTGAGTTTGTCCGGCGGCAACCTCAACATCTCCGTCACCGCAACTGAAGCCGACCGAGTCAGTAGCCACACCTTGGTGTCACAGATCGTGTCCGCAGCGGGTGGATCTGTCAGCGAGTCCGTCAGTGGCGGCAAATACGGCGTCATTACTCGAATCCCAGCAACCCCGTCCACCCCGCCTCGTCAGGGAACGGGAAATCGGGCGCTCCTCGTCGATGACACCGATGTAGCCCGTCATCTGGGCAGCGGGATTGTTCGCTCGCTAGGATTTGAGGTGGACACCGCCGCCGACGGGCTGGAGGCGCTGGACATGCTAAACCGATCGACCGAATACGCACTCGTACTCATGGATGTCGGTATGCCGCGGCTCGATGGCTACGAAACTACTCGGGCAATCAGAGCTGGTCAGGCTGGCTTCGTAGCGGCCGCGCTTCCCATCATTGCCTTGACGGCGCTCACCAGTGACGCCGATCGACTGCGCAGTCAACTCGCCGGCATGGACGATTTCATTTCCAAGCCGTTCACTCGAGCTGATCTCGCCGACGTCGTCAAGAGATTCGTGGCTCAGTAGATTGTGACGACCACCGTCAGCGCCTGCTGCGAGTGACTGGACAATGATCTGATGCGCCCTTTGTCTTTTGCCGGAGCTACAGTCGCCAGTCTGCTTGCACCGCTGTCAACCATGCCGTCGCTTGTTCCTCGCACAGCCGTGATCCAGGGACTGTTGCTGGCACTAATGGCTGCGTTGGGCTACGCAGGTGGTGCCGGACTGGGCTGGCTGATCCGACGATTGAGACGACAACCCGACTGGCGAGCTCGCGTGATCACACGTCGGATCGGCATCGTCGTCGCGCTGCTATGGCTGGTGGCATGGTTGTGGTTGGGTCTTTATTGGCAACAGGAACTGACGCAACTCGTCGGCATCGAGTCACCTGACCTGTCCTGGATGTTGGTGACTGCGCTGGTTGCAGTATTGCTATCGCTGCTGTTGCTCCTGATCGGTCGTGGCATCCGTCGACTGTTCTTGGGATTAGACCGATGGCTGGCAACCAAGGCAAACCCCGTCGTGGCTCATTGGATCACTGTGGCAGTCGTGATGTTGCTGCTCGTCCCTCTTGTCACCGGATGGGCCCTGACCGGCATAGTCGCCGCATTCAACCCACTCTTCCAACAGATGAACGCGGTCGGTACTGATGAACCGCCACCGACCAGTGCTGTAGTTTCCGGTGGGTCTGACTCGGCGGTCACCTGGGAGAACCTGGGTGCCGATGGTCGGCAGTTCGTGAGCAACGCTCCCACCCCCGGTCAGATTGCAGACTTCAGTGACGCTGCTGCGATTCCGCCCATTCGCGTCTTCGTGGGATTTGAAAGCGCGCCAACCCCGCAACAACGTGCAGAGTTGGCGCTGGCTGAACTGCAGCGATTCGGCGCCTTTGATCGGGATGTACTGGCCGTCGGCACCAGCACCGGAACCGGAACTGTGGACGAGAGCGCCGTGCAGCCGTTGGAGTACATGTACAACGGCGACACCGCCACCGTCGCGACCCAGTACTCCATCCTGCCCAGCTTCTTGTCCTTCCTGCTGGATCAGCAAGCCGCACAAGACGAGGCGATAGCGCTATTCCGAACCGTCCATGACTTCTGGTCGACGTTGCCGGTCGACGATCGGCCGCAACTCGTGATCTTCGGTGAGAGCCTGGGGGCTTTTGGTGCCACCGCACCCTTTTCCGATCTGGATCAACTGACCGCCGAAGTGGATGGCGCGCTACTTGCTGGTCCACCCAACGGCACACCGTTTTGGAGCCGCTACACCAACGAACGAGAACCGAACTCTCCTGAGATTCAACCGGTCTACGACGACGGACGAAATCTGCGCTGGGCCAATACGCCCACCGCACTCGATGAACCTGCGACCACATGGTCTTCACCCCGAATCGCTTACTTGCAGAACGCTTCCGATCCGGTGGTGTGGTGGGCGCCGGAACTGCTGTGGTCGCAGCCGGACTGGTTGACCGAACCTCGCGGACCGGGCGTGCTAGCGCAGTTGTCGTGGTGGCCGCTGATCACCTTTGTCGGCGTCAGCGGCGACATGATCGACAGCCAAAGTGTTCCCGCGGGCTTCGGTCACGTCTACGGCTATACCGAAGCGGCCGGATGGGCTAGGGTCTTGCCACCACCAAGATGGACTTCGCCGGACACCACTGCTCTTGTCGAGCGCTTCGGCGGCTGAAACTGCTAGCCCGACGCAGGTGGACTCGTCTGCGTCGCGGGCAGTTTGTCTTGTTGTGGGGGGTCGACACGAGGCACGACCGAGCCAATCAGTGCCGCAGCGATAGAGATGGGTACCGCTGCCCAACCGCCGAATAGGAAGCCCAGTGCGAGGCCTAGGATTACCGCCCCCCACCACGGCGGATGAGCGAGGTAGGCGACCCCAGCTGAGATGCCTGCTACCGCCCCGACTAGCAGCGAGCCACCCAACAGATCGGCCGCGATGCCGCCGGAACCGGCCCCGATGAAAATCGCGGGGAAGTACTCGCCACCACGGAAGCCAGTGCTCAACGTGATGATGTAGACCAGAGATTTCGCCAAGGTAGCGAGGGCTATCGCACCCAATGATCCGAGCGCCAGCAGTTCGCCAACCATCTGCTCGCCGCTGGTCAAAGCGAGCGACACCGTCTCGCCAGTGATCAGGTGATAAATCACTGCGATACCACCCGCCATCGCGCCGGCCGTCACGATGAGCCACAACAGCGGTCGCCCGCCCGAGATACCTAAGATTCTTACTGCCGCCCAGCGAACCACCAGCAAGATAATGGCTGTTAACGCGGCTGCTACGAGACCGATCAAGACCGTCTGGGCGGAAAACTCCGCCCCGCCAGCCACCGAAATCCCGCCTAGCAAGTACGCCCCAAAGAACAGACCGGCCAGTGCCCAGAATCCAGTCCACTTCACGATCCGATCTTGGTCGCCAGTGAGCCGGGAACCAGCCAACGCTGAGACGAAGCCAGCGGTGACCAGCACCGCGTTCTCTGGCCCCAGCGCTAGCCCACCAAGCATCGTGGCTACGATCGCGCCCAGAAACCACAAGTAATGCCGCGGGGAAATCATCTCCAGAGCCAGACCCTCCAGCGGGCCTGGCGACAGCGCACCTCTGGTCTGCAGCACGTGCACCACAACGCCAGCAACCACGGGAATCAGGATGGCGAACCAGATCGGCGGTCCTGCTTCCCCCCACAGCGACCCATCACCCTTGTCATGCCAGACCCAATCAACCGATTTGGTCAGCGCAATGTAGATCAGCGCCGCGGAGATGAACCCGCCAACGGCAGCGAGCAACATCACGACAAGCCGCTTAGCGTTCACGTCCCCTACGCTAGCCATCTGGCGACGATCTTGCGGAGCAAACCACTGGAGTGATCTTGCGGAGCAAGCCCCTGGCGTGCTGCCGGTCGCCGCTCAGCCCAATACGGCAGTTAGATCCGGAGCCGGTAGCTGGATCCACCCCTCGGTCATCGCCAGTTCTTGCTCATTACTCCCGCGTGGAATCGAGTCGGCAGCCAACTGATCCACGGCAATCGCCACGGTGACCAACGCACTGAGGAGCGCATCCAGACAGTGATCGCTGGCCAACAACTGTTCACCGTAGTCGCCGAAGCCCAGCAGGTCGCCCGCCCGTTGAGTGATCCCAGCCAGGATTTTTTCCCGTACTGCTCGGCCATCCCGACCTTTGTAACCCCGATGGGGTAACTGCCACATTGCCAGCGCAGCAGCCGGATACACTTCTGCGATCAGACCAGTTCCGGAGCGATCAGGGGCTGCACCAGCCAGCAACTGCCTTTCCAAGTGGGCCATTCGCCAGGCTGGCACCGCAATCCGATCAGAGGACACACTCAGCGGCGTCAGCCGGATCGGGGGGTTGGTCTGCTCTGCTACTAGTTCCGCCACGCGTCGATCAGTGCAACGTTTCAGCAAGTCTGCTTTCGCCGGGACCGGGCGCTGCGCCAAAGTGCTGTGGTCGGCAATGAAATCAACAAACGAGGCGGGCCAACCTAAGGGGCAATCGAAACCGATTCGACTGCCTACTGGCAGTGCGCTAATGACAGCGAGGATCTGTTCATCCGTCACCGGGCTGCTCAAGCTGCAGAGGCGCCAGCGACTATCCACCCGCTCCAGCACTGCCAGCGCCGTATTGTTGTCAGCCGCGGCCAAGTCGACGCCCATTACCTGCATACCCCACTGTGGCATCGCAGGGCGGACGCCGCATCGCTGCCGAAGTGAGCGAAGCAGATGCTTCAACCGGTTCGGATCGCTACGGTCGAAGTCGGAACTCGACAGCCGAACTTTCTGGTCTAGGAGCTGAGCGACTATGGCGAAATGTGTGATGTCTTTGGATCAAGGCACGACATCAACTCGAGCAATCTTGTTTGGACATGACGGAAAGCCGATTGCCAGCAGCCAGGTGGAGCACCGGCAGATTTTTCCGCAGGCAGGCTGGGTGGAACACGATCCGATGGAGATTTGGAGTAACACCCGCAAAGTGATGGGTGCGGCGTTAGCCGAAGCCGCGATTCCAGTGAAGGACGTTGAGGCGATTGGGATCACACAACAGCGCGAGACAACTATTGTGTGGGACCGGCAAAGTGGTCAACCGGTCTACAACGCCATCGTTTGGCAGGACACTCGCACCAAAGGCATTATTGACGAACTCGGCGATCCGGATCGGTTCCGGGCGCAGACCGGTTTGCCGCTCGCGACCTACTTCTGCGGTCCAAAGATTCGTTGGATTCTGGACAACGTGCCCGGCGCCAGAGTTCGCGCCGAAGCGGGCGATTTGATTGCCGGCACCATCGACAGCTGGCTGATCTGGAACCTCACCGAAGGGGCCCACATCACCGATCCCACCAACGCGAGCCGTACCTTGCTCATGGATCTGGAGACGCTGCAGTGGGACGAAAACCTCTGCGATGCCATCGGAGTTCCCATGTCGATGCTCCCTGAGATCAAGTCCTCTTCTGAGGTCTACGGGAAGGTGAAATCACCTGCGTCCATGGCAGGTGTACCAATCGCCGGAATCCTGGGAGATCAGCAAGCCGCTACCTTCGGGCAAGCCTGCCTCACCCCCGGCGAAGCGAAGAACACCTACGGGACTGGCAGTTTCATCCTGCTCAACACCGGCACCGAACGAGTCATCAGCGAGAACGGCTTGCTCACCACGGTCTGCTACAAGATAGGTCAGCAGGACACGGTGTTTGCGCTGGAAGGCTCCATCGCCATGACGGGCAGTTTGATCCAGTGGCTGCGGGACAACTTGGAAATCATCGAAAGTGCCCCCGAGGTAGAAGAACTCGCCATGAGCGTTCCTGACAATGGTGACTGCTACTTCGTCCCCGCCTTTTCCGGTCTCTACGCCCCCTACTGGCGCAGTGATGCTCGTGGGGTGATCGTCGGGTTGACCAGGTTCATCAATCGCGGCCACATCGCCCGGGCGGCATTGGAAGCGGCCGCCTACCAGTCGCGAGAAGTAATCGAAGCGATGCAGGCTGATTCCGGAGTCGACTTAGTCAGCCTCAAGGTGGATGGCGGGATGGTGGTCAACGAAATGTTGATGCAATTCCAAAGCGACATTCTCGGTGTGAATGTCGTCCGTCCTGAAGTCATCGAAACCACCGCGCTTGGGGCTGCCTACGCGGCTGGCTTGGCCGTCGGCTTCTGGAAGAGCGAAGACGATATTCACAAGAACTGGGCAGAGGGCAAGCGCTGGAAGCCCAAGATGTCGGAGAAGGAACGTGAAGCGCTGTTCAGCAGGTGGAAAGAAGCGGTCGAGCGCACCCTGGGATGGGTGAAGAGTTAACTGATCCGACTGGCGGCAACGCCCTAACGGGACGCCGCCGCCTGTCGCTAGCGAGCAGTTATCCGATCACTCCGGAGGTGCGCAGTGCGGTGCGAACTCGCTCAGTGGACAACGACTACTGGGCACTTGGCGTAATGCAGTACCCCGTGGCTGGTTGAGCCGAGCAACAGTCCGAGGAAACCACCCCGGCCACGCGACCCGACCACAACCGCTGCCGCAGTCTCCGAGGCGGTGACCAACTGGCCAATGGTGGATCCGTGGACGATCTCCTCGACCACGTCCACATCGGGGTAGCGGTCTGAATGGCCCGCCACCACCTCCGCGGTAGCCCGAGCTTCCGCCGCCTTTAGATCGTGCAGCAACTGGTGCGCGGTCAGTTCGGGGCTGGAAGATAGCGCTGCTAATGGTGGCACCTCCCAGGCATGTAGCACCCGCACCCGCAGAAACTTGCGGCTGGCATAGTCGAAGGCGAAGTCCAACGCCCGCAGCGCGTGGTCAGAGCCATCGACACCTACCACAATTTCTTTGGCCCCCGGTGTGGCTGGCTCACGAACCACCGCGACCGGGCAGGACGCGTGGGTAGCGACTTCGCGGGACACACTTCCCAGCAAAAGACCGGAGAAGCCACCGCGGCCATGTGAACCCACGACCACCAGCGACGCCTGCCGCGACTGCTCCACCAACGTAGCCGCTGGACTACCGACGACAATCTCACCGTGAACCTCGAGATCGAGCGCCATCCCCGACGCCTTGGCCTGCGCCTCGGCCAGCACTCCGGCTGCCTCTGCTTCCATTCCGGTGACGGACTCAGGCGCGACGCCGACCCCAACACTGGTACCGACGAACATCGCAGGGACCTGCCAGCACACGACGACCCGCAACGGCTCGCCGCGCTCAACTGCAGCTCCTACCGCCCATTCCAGAGCTAGATCGGAAATCGGCGACTGGTCATATCCCAGAACAACTTGGCTTGACATGATGCACCTCCCACCGGGACAAGGCTGCACCTCAACTCCACCGCCGGGTGCCTTGCACCCTTCTCTTTCAGGATACTCCTGTGACCGGCCCTACCCAACTGCAACGGTGGATAACAGTAGGCTGGTGGCGGGAACTAGGAACGGCTGCGCCGGGAGGTCGAAATGTCGGGAACGGTCCTTGTCGGATTTGATGGCTCGTCGGAATCTGTCGACGCGTTGGAGTGGGCGATCCGGCATGTCCAACACTCCGGCGCGCACTTGCGAATTGTCGTGGCTTGGGCGCTGCCACCGCTGGATCTCACCAGCAATGAACAACTCTCTGCGGACCCGGCCCTGCTGGATGCGGAACGGGATCTAGGCAATGAATTGATGGAGCGTGCCCTGCAGATCGCTAAGGATCGTGGGCTGGCCGCAACCGGTGATGTGATTGGGGAGAGTCCCGCTCGAGCGCTGGTGGAGTCCTCCCAACACGCCGACATGCTGGTGGTCGGTTCGCGTGGCCGAGGAACTTTCACCTCACTATTGCTCGGCAGCGTCTCTCGGCAAGTAGCTAGTCATGCTCGCTGTACGACAGTGGTGGTGCGCCGTTCTGTCGACCCAGCGAGTCGGGAAGTAGTGGTGGGTGCCGATGGCTCGGACGCCTCGACATCGGCCTTGCAGTTCGCGGCCGCTGAAGCAGACCGAATCGGTGGAACGCTGCGAGTCCTGCATGGCTGGGATCTACCACCGGTGGGAGTCATCACCGGCGTACCCACTTTTTCCTCCCCCGAAATGCTGCAGGAGCTACGCGAGAGTGACTACCGATCGGTAGCCGAATCCCTGTCGGGCCTGCACGAGCGGTACCCCGACCTGCAGATTCAGCTCGACGACCAACAGGGCAACCCGGTACAGCTACTGGTCGAGGCGTCAGAGTCCGCATCCCTGGTCGTAGTGGGTTCGCGCGGTAGGGGTGGTTTCTTGGGGTTGTTGCTGGGATCGGTCAGTCATGGTGTCGCTCATCACGCCCATGCCACGGTGGCCATCGTCCGCTGACTCGCTGTCGAGTCCGACTCCGTCGTCCTAGCCCGATATGGTGAGGGACATGTCATCTGCGCCTGCCACTCAAGACGGCAAATCGGAACCGACTCCTGACGGTCGCATCGTCTGGGTGGACTGCGAAATGACCGGCCTGGACCTAGCAGTGGACGCGTTGGTGGAGATCGCTTGCATCGTTACCGAGGCGGACCTCACCCCGGTGGATGACGGCATCACTGTCGTCATTCGACCCCCCGAGGAAGCACTCGCCCAGATGGCCCCGATAGTTGTGGAAATGCACGAAAATTCGGGTTTGATCAACGAGATTCCGCAAGGCATTTCATTGGCTGCGGCCGCTGACCAGGTCTTGAGTTATGTCCGGTCTCACGTGCCTGATAATCGCAAGGCTCCGCTCGCGGGCTCCACGATCTACGTTGATCGGGGTTTCCTCGCTCGAGACATGCCCGATCTGGACAACCATCTGCACTATCGGGTCATCGACGTCTCTTCATTGAAAGAACTCGCTCGGCGGTGGTACCCGAAGGTCTATTACGCCGCTCCGGAAAAGACCGGCAATCATCGGGCTATGGGCGACATCTTGGATTCCATCGCCGAACTGCGCTACTACCGCGAAACCCTGATGGACGGTTCACCGAAAGCCGCTACTGCAACCAACTAGACCGCGACCACGCTGCCTACCCCGAGATTCTTCACGCGCTCAGCCGTCCTCCCGCCACGCCGTAGCGATCGACGACGGCTACACTTGGGTAGGCCACGGTTCGTCCGTGGCCCACGGTGGGTGTAGCTCAGCCGGTAGAGCACCTGGTTGTGATCCAGGATGTCGCGGGTTCAAGTCCCGTCACTCACCCCAACTGCGCAGCGTCGCCCTAGGCTGGCGCTGTGACGACTATTGATCTGAACGCCGACTTGGGTGAACTCCCAGGTGCGGCAGGAGAACAGATCGATGCTGATCTGCTGAATATCGTCAGCAGTGCCAATGTGGCCGCTGGTGGACACGCTGGTGACGCCGCTTCCATGGTGCGGGTATGCCGGACCGCAGCTGCGCATGCAGTCGCCATGGGTGCTCATCTGTCGTATCCCGATCGGGAGAACTTTGGCCGGCTCGATATGGAGATCACAGCGGACGATCTCGCTGCTGCTCTCACCGACCAGTTGAACGATCTGACCGTGGCTGCTCGGCAAGCAGACACGCAAGTGCGCTACGTCAAACTGCATGGCGCACTGTACAACCGAGCGGCCGCCGACCCGATCACTGCTCAGATCGTGGCGGACGCGCTGGAGGGCTACCGACTGCCGGTGCTCACCCTGCCCGATAGCCAACTCGTGACCGCAGCTGACCGGGTCGGTCTGCACAGCTACGCCGAGGCGTTCGTGGATCGGAGCTACACCGACGACGCCACGTTGCAGCCACGGCGATTCCCCGATGCGCTGATCACGTCGCCAGCCGACGTGGCCCGCCGGGCGTTGGCATTGGCGCGGCGCACGCCGATCGAAACCGTGACCGGGGGCCAGCTACGCATTTCTGCCGACAGCCTGTGCCTTCATTCCGACAGTCCCGACGCGGTGACGTTGGCTGGTCAGGTGCGGAAAGCGCTCCTGGCAGCCAACGTGACGGTCGCCGCCTTTGCTGATACCCAGTCAGCAACCATTCCCCGTTACCGCCAGGTTGGCGCCGATGCAATTCTGCTGCTGCTTCCTGACCCTGAGCAGCGTCGGCAACTGGCGGCATTGGTGAGCGTCACGATTCCTGGGATTCGGGAGGTCGTTCCTGCGGCGACCACGATGTTGGTGAGATTCGACCCTAGGCAGTTGTCCGCAGCGACAGCTGCCCGAGCAGTTGGCCTCGCAGCCGGAACCACGGCGCAGCCAGTCCCCCGCCAGCATGTGATCCCGGTTCGATACAACGGCCCCGATCTGGCGGCAGTGGCCACAACCGTGGGAATATCGACCGAGGCGTTGATCGACCGCCACACTCAGCCGAACTACATCGCCGACTTCACTGGCTTTAGCCCTGGTTTTGCCTATCTGAGTGGCTCTGATCCGGCACTGCATCTACCCCGATTGGCTACCCCCCGGACTCAGGTTCCCGCGGGCAGTGTCGCCATTGCCGATCGCTATACCGCGATCTACCCCACTTCCTCACCCGGCGGATGGCACTTATTGGGAAGCACCGACGCAGTTATGTTCGATCCCGAGCGGGCTGATCCAGCCACGATCCGTGCCGGAGACCTCGTCCGATTCGAGCCGGTGACCTGATGCTCACCGTCGTCGCGCCCGGGCCATTCACAACCGTGCAGGACCAAGGTCGACCCGGCTACGCCGCCATAGGCGTAGGTCCGGCTGGCGCTTTCGATCGATCAGCCCTGGCACTGGCTAACCGACTGGTGGGTAACGCCGAGTACGCCGCCGGGCTTGAGGTGCTAACCGGTGGACTGCGGCTGACCACTGACCGAGCGATCGAAGTGGCCGTGACCGGGGCGCAAGGGCCGGTCACCGCGGGCACCGCCGCCAGTGGCCGCAACAGTGTTTTTCGAATGCTGCCAGGGGCAGAACTCGCGATCGGACCACCGACCAGCGGACTGCGCAGCTACTTAGCGGTCCGCGGCGGGATTGCTGTCGCCACCACGCTCGGGTCACGATCCTGGGATTCCCTGGCGCACCTGGGGCCGCCCCCACTAGTCGCGGGCGCTCAACTACCCATCGGCACCGCGATCGCCGGCGACCCGATCGTCGCCAGCGCCCCGGTACCCTCGCCGGCCACGGAGGTGGTCACCTTGCACCTCACCCCCGGACCACGCGCGGATTGGTTCGACCCGGCGGCCTGGCAGGTACTCGCCAGTGGCGATCTGCAGGTTAGTCCTCGCATCGACCGAGTAGGTGTTCGGCTCCAGGGAACCCCACTGCCCCGTGCCGCCGCATATCGAGATCGCTCGCTACCGTCCGAGGGTTTGGTTCGTGGTGCGGTGGAAGTGCCCCCCGATGGTCAGCCGATCATCTTGGGAGCGGATCACCCCACGACCGGTGGCTACCCGGTTATCGGTGTGATTACGGCCGATGACACCGATCGTTGCGGTCAACTCGTGCCGGGACAGCCGGTTCGGCTGTTGCCGGATGCAATTTCTCCCCCAACCGGGTGACTAGGCGCGCCATCCAGGTCACAGATTGACCATCGGTCGGTGAGCATGGACTCAACTATTTTCCGCCAGTGCCGATGAAGTAACTAGTCAAACGACGACGGGGGTCGACCAGAGGAGTCACCGTCATGCATTCGGCAGAGGATTTCGGCAGGGAGATTTTCCGCGCCGGTATTCCCGTTGAACTCCTGATGGATTTGCTGGATCCAGTGGAGTGGTACGCTTCCTCTGGGTCGCTAGCTCAACTGGCAGAGCAACGGACTCTTAATCCGTGGGTTCGGGGTTCGAGTCCCCGGCGGCCTACATCCACTCCCTCGTAGACACGGGGGAGTTTCACATTTCCGTACAGTGCTGTGCGCTGCGCGGCGCTCTCCCTACGACCTCGCCACTAGCTGAGTCGATGGTCAGCAGACATCTTGCTTGACTGTGCCCTCACACGCTGAGCCACCCGAGTCCTGCTACCACTTGTGGCCACAAACCGCATCGACTACGGCGACCCCGGCTAGTGACGTCTAGACATGACGGTGGCGGGGTCCATCCGAAGATGAACCCCGCCACTGGTCGTGTGTACTGTCTACGGCTTGGGTCGGAACGCGATGTTCTTACTATACGTGGCTGTGTTGCCGTACACGAACATTTTCGCCGCGTCTTCGTTGGTGATCTTCTGATCATTCACCTTCAACTCGCCCCCATTCATGAAGATACCGCCAGCTTCGGAGTCGGCGTGGTTCTTGGTGATCTTGCCGCCGGTGAGGGTCACGGGGCCGTAGCTGTAGATGCCGCCACCATGGATCCCGGCGGTGTTGCCGGTGATGCTGCCGCCAAGCATGGTTACGACTCCAAGACGATCATTCCACCCCGTGTTGTAGATGCCGCCACCTTCGTCCTCGGCTTGGTTGTTTTCGATGCTGCCGCCGTTGAGGGTCACCTTGGCATTGGGGCCGATGTTGTAGATGCCGCCACCAAGCTTGGCGGTGTTACCGTCTCGTGGCTTGTCGCTGCCGACTTGGCCTCCGTTGAGGGTCACTGTCCCGTCGCTGTTGTAGATGCCGCCACCCCATGCTGTGGCGGTGTTGCCGGTGATGGTGCCCCCGTTGAGGGCCACCGTCCCTCGGACGCTGTAGATGCCACCGCCGTAGTCGGCGCCGTTGTCGGTGATGGTGCCACTGTTGAGGGTCACCGCCCCCTTGTTGAGGATACCGGCACCATCGCTGGCGCTGCCGTCGGTGATCTTGATGTCGCCACTGATCGTGAGTTTGCCGGCGACCTCCATCACGCGCATCTGGTTCCGTCCATCTAGGGTGCCTTTCCCGATGAGGGTCACCTGCGCATCGTCAGGCACAATGAACGCGTCGTCATCCCCATGTCCGTCCTGCGGTGCGTGGGTAAAGTCCGTTCCCTTGAGTTGGATGACCGTGGGGTTGCTACCGGCTTCAGTGATGGCGTCTTGCAACTCATTGCCGTTGGAGGCGCTTTTGTTGGCGTCAACCTTGACTGTCTTGGCGGTGCTGGCTGGTTTCCAGTTCGCGTCCCCAGCAACCTTCGCAGTAATCGTGGTGCTTTCACCAAACTTCTTGAACGTCAACTTGTTACCGGAGATGGTTGCCGCGTTGGTGTTGCTGGACGTGTAGGTGACCGTCTCACCGCTTTGGGCGTGAGCCTTCAACGGCATCGAGTCACCAACCGCATGATCGCCACCCAGGTCGGTGTCCCAGGTGATGCTTTGGGCTTGCGGTTGGGATGGCTGAACATCGCCGCCGCCGTCGCCGGTACCACCGCCGTTGTCCGGGGGCGGGGGTGGTGGTGGTGGTGTGGGGTTGGTGAACGTCACCATCTGGGTGTTACTCACCCCGTGACCGGTTGCCTTGGCCCGCAGCTTCACCTTGTGCTTCTTACCAAACGCGTCAGCAGTGTGGAACTTGCCCTTCTTAGTGGTCTTAGTCGCATCCACCTTCTGCCACTTCTTGCCGTGCTTCTTCTGAATCACGACCCGGGTCTTATGGTGATGAGTCTTCTTCACCTTGCCCTTCAACGTGATGCTGTCACCCTTGGTCGCGGCCGATGGTGCATGCAACGCCACCTGAGCCTTGCTGTGATGGGCACCCGCTGCCGCGACCGAAGTATCACCAGCCGGTGTGGCATCAGCAGCCTTCGCCGGTGCGCCAGCAGCAGCACCACCCAACAGCAGCAGCCCCGCCATACCAATAGTCGTCGCGGTAGTGGCAACGCCACTAAATGAATAATGAGTTGATGAAGTACTCATGATGATGCTCCTTCACATCACACAAGCCCACGCAGATGAACTGACCACCACACCAACCAATGCCCGGCTCGTATGATCACCAACGCCTACGTAGACGTACAAGAGGACCGTCCTCCCGGCCGCTGGACCTTTTCCAGCAACACCAACCTGATACCCCACACCACGCCACCCCCAAACCCCCACATCTGTGACACCCACCACACCCCCGACCTCTGAACCCCGACCCCCAGCAGCATCCACCATGCCGCGAACTGTGCCGCTGGCCTCCTACGACTGTCCACCACGAGACAGCACTAGACCCAAACGTTGATGTCTAGAGCACCGTTCAGCGCCACCAGGGATACCCGGTGTCGAGGACTCCCACTACGCCAGTCGCAAGTCAGCAGCCATGCGGCGGCCATACCATTTCCTCCCACCAGCGACTGTCGACCTGACTGGCCTCTTCGAGCGGAAGGAATCTCAATCAGGCGCAGTTGCGCTAACTGCGCAGGTCTATCAGGTCCGTGAAGAGCGCTAGCGATTCCGGGTTTGCCAGGGCTCCGGTATTGCGAACTTCCCGGCCGTGCACTGCGTCAGCAACCGCTAGTTCGGCTAACTTCCCCGACCGAGTGCGCGGTAGGTCCGTCACCGCAACAATTCGAGCTGGCACATGTCGCGGCGAACATTCCACTCGTAGTCGGCTGCGAATATTGCGAGCCAACGTCTCATCAAGTTCCGCATCCGCCGCCAGCCGCACAAAGAGCACAATTCTGGTGTCGTCGTCCCATTCCTGCCCAATCGCCAAGGACTCGACCACCTCCGGGAACTGTTCGACTTGGCGATAGATTTCCGCCGTGCCAATCCGCACACCACCTGCGTTCAGCGTGGCATCGGAGCGCCCGTGGATCACTAGCCCGCCGTGTTGTGTCCATGAGGCGAAATCGCCGTGAGCCCACAGTCCGGGGAATCGCTCGAAGTAGGCAGCGGAGTACTTACGGCCGTCTGGGTCGCCCGCGAACGCCAACGGCATTGACGGGAAGGCAGAGGCACAGATCAACTCGCCCCGAACCCCCGAGTCATGCCGTAGTGACTCGCCAGCTTCGCTCCAGACATCCACTGCACACCCCAATGCCGGACCCTGAATCTCACCGGCGTGCACCGGAACCGTCGGATTCCCAATCACGAAACAACCGCACAGGTCGGTCCCACCGCTGATCGAGGCTAGGTGCACATCGGACTTGATACTGCGATAGACGTAGGCAAACCC
Organism: Actinomycetes bacterium; assembly: GCA_022599915.1. Taxonomy (NCBI): domain Bacteria; kingdom Bacillati; phylum Actinomycetota; class Actinomycetes; species Actinomycetes bacterium. Next base: position 8,708 of record JAHZLH010000065.1, on the reverse strand, counting down.
CTCAGCTGACAGCGGCGATCCGGTGGAGGTAATGGTGCGCAATGCGGTGAGTTTGTGATCGTCCCCCGGCTCGATACCAGCCTTGGCGCAGCCATCGATGAACTTGGCACTGGTGCCAAACAACGTCACCTGTTCCTCGGCCGCCATCCGCCACAGCGCGCCCGAATCGGGATGCACCGGCGAACCGTCAAAGAGCACGATGGTGGCTCCCGATGCGAGTGCCGTCACCAACCAGTTCCACATCATCCAGCCACAGGTGGTGTAGTAGAAAACTCGATCTCCGGGTGAAATGTCGCAGTGCAGTTGGTGTTCGCTCAACTGCTTCAGCAACACCCCCGCAGCGCTGTGAACAATGCACTTCGGCTTTCCGGTGGTTCCGGAGGAATACAGCACGAAGCCCGACGTATCGATCGGCTGCCGCAGGAACTGCGGCTCACCTACCGGTTGACTGATGACGTTGTTCCAGTCGGCGACTGGAACAACGGCTAGGTCCGCTGGCATCGGCTCTGCGAGCTCTTGGGCGACCGCCACCGCAACCGCACTGGGCAAGCCCGCGGCGATTTCCGCCAGCACAGACCGCCGGTCGTGCCGTTTGCCGCCGTAGTAGTAGCCAGTCGCTGCGATCAGCACCTTGGGCCTTACCTGGGCGAAACGATCTAGCGCCCCGGTGGCACCGAAGTCGGGACTCGTACTGGTAAACACCGCCCCCAGCCCATTGGCAGCCAACATCGCCACCAATGCCTGCGAGTTGTTGGGCACCCAAGCCGCTACGCAATCTCCTGGGCCGACCCCTTGCGCCTGCAACCACTGTTGACACGAAGCCACCTGCTGTCGCAATTGCTGCCAGGTGAGCTCTTGGCGATGACCCGCCTCGTCCCGTGCGATCACCGCAACGGGCGCCGCTCCCGGCTTGTCACCACCAGCCAACAGATTCTCGGCGTAATTGATCGAGGCCTCGGGGAAGAAGCGGGTGCCGCGGATACCCGCATTTGGGTCACTCTCGACTGCCGAACCGCCGCCTCGCTCACCAACGACCCCAGTGAATTCCCAGACCGCCTGCCAAAAGTCTGCTGGCTGGGCCACTGACCACTGCTGCAGCGTGTTCGAGTCAGAACAATGCGGTGCGTACTGCACCCGAAAACTCGTCAGGGCGCTCTCGCGGACGGATTCCGGACTTGGCTGCCACAGTAGTTCGCCCTGAGTGGTCATCCCGCCATTCTGCCCGTTGCCGCGGCCCGATTTGGGAAGATAGCTGCGCGATTCTGGCGATCCCGAAAGGTCTGGCTACCACTGCAGATTTCGATCGTGGCCGCAGGTAAGGGCAGCAGGCTAGAGGTAGAGGCCGGTGTCGGAATCGCTATGGCGCTCACTGGCTACAGCGTGAACATCGCGTTCCCGCATAAGAATGTATTCCTCACCCTGGATTTCCACATTCGCCCGGTCCTCCGGTTCGAAGAGCACCCGGTCGCCGAGTTCCACCGTCCGGACGTTTGGTCCCGTCCCCACTACTTCAGCCCACATAAGGCGCCTGCCCACGGTGGCCGTTGCGGGGATCAAGATGCCGCCAGTGGATGTGCGTTCGCCATCAGGACCGACACCACGCACGAGCACGCGGTCGTGCAGCAACTTGATCGGGTCGCCGCTATGTTCCGGCGCCATCAGCCCGCTGTAATCGCGGCTGGCGATGGCGCCAACTCGGCTGCGTCACGAGACATCGGAATCAACTCCGGTCGCACGCTGCCACGCGGCACCGGCACCCAGACCACTTCACCGAGGCGTCGCATGTGGCGTTTGTGCGCCCGGGACCGCAGTCCTTGGGTGATCACGATCAAACCCACGACCACACCAGCCACCATAGCTACCCGCTCAACCCGAACCTGACCAGTCTGCGGATCTACAGCCACCGACATCACCGCAGCCTTGGCTTTGGCCTTCAGCGCTTCCGGCTTAATCTCCTCTTTGAGTTGAGCGATATTCACCGCCAGTCGCTGCCTAGTCTCTTCGAGGTCAGCCTGGATGTCTTCAACAGAGCGGCGCTCCGGCTTTTCTGTGGTCTTCTCGGGCACTCGATCCTCCAGTTCGCGGGTCGTAGCGAAGCCTACGCGGTCAGCGCAGCCGGGTCGAACCCGTATGGCAGTTCCAGTCGGTTCTCTCGCAATAACTGCTCATCAGCCAGAAGTTGCAGCGTCGGACCGTCAGCCTTGATCCGACCCTCATTCAAGATGACTGCCCGCGGGCAGATCTGCGCCGCATAGGGCAGATCGTGGGTGACCATCGCCAACGTCCGACCTGAACTGAGCAGGATGTCAGCAAGTTCCCGCCGCGAAGTGGGATCCATGTTGGAACTGGGTTCATCAAGGACCAGTAACTCCGGGTCCATGGCCAACACGGTAGCCACCGCGACTCGCCGCCGCTGCCCCAATGACAGATGGTGTGGCGGGCGATCTCGTTGCGCCCACATGCCCACCTCGGTCAGCGCCTTTTCCACTCGGGTGGTGATTTCTGCCTGCGATAGCCCGGCATTGGCGGGACCGAAAGCCACATCATCGGCGACGGTAGGCATGAAGAGTTGATCGTCGGGGTCTTGAAAGACCATCCCCACTTGCTGGCGAATCTGCGCCAACGACTCGTCGGCCAGCAGTTGCCCCGCGACCCGAATTGAGCCCGACCGGGCGCGCAGCAAACCGTTACTGTGCAGCATCAGTGTGGTCTTGCCAGCTCCATTAGGCCCCAGCACTGCCACCCGCTCACCTGGCTGCACCACCAAATCAACTCCGCGCAGTGCCGAGGTGCCGTCGGGGTAATCGAAGTGCAGATCGTTGATCTGCAGGGCGCTACTCACGACATCACCGCCAGCCAGAGGCTGGACCCCAGCAGCGCTGCGGCAGCGATCGGCAGCATGGCACCGATCGCATACTGAGCGGTTGTCGCTGCTGTCTGCGGCTGCAGTTGCGGCATCTGCCCGGAGTAGCCGCGAGCCAACATGGCCAGATGCACTCGCTCACCTCGCTCGTAGGAGCGGATGAACAGCGTCCCTAGGCTGCGGGCAAGGATTGGCCATGACTTCGGACCACGACCCGAGAAGCCACGCGCCACTCGGGCTCGAGACATTCGGGAGAACTCTGCCGACACCACATGGATGTAGCGGATCATGCTGGCAACTATCTGCACCAGCAGGTCAGGCAATCGGAGTCGACGCAAGCCAGCGATGAGGTCGGTAGTGCTGGTCGTGGCAGCCAACACAATGGCACACACCACTCCGAGTGTGGCCTTTGCTAGCAGCGTCCATGCCGCCAATAGCCCCGGCTCGGACAGACTCACCGGGCCGACCACGACCCGCGGATCGGAGCCAATGACGGGCATCAGTAGGGCGAAAACGACGAACGGGATCTCTACCGTCATCCGAGTACCCAGCGTCCGCAACGGAATCCGGGCGACCACGACCACCCCCGCGACCAGTAAGGCATAACCAACGAAAGCCCCGTAGCGCTCCCCAGGCGTGGCCACCACGACCAGCATGGTCAGCAGCAGCGACAGGATTTTCACGTGGGCGGGTAGCCGATGAAGCACAGTGTCACCAGGAAGATAGAGCCGCTCCCCCAGATCGTGACCACGCGAATGGTCACCCATCAGGGTTGCCGTCAGCTTGATCGGGTTCGCCGCTGCCGCGCGCTAACGCCCGAAATAGTAAGAATGCGATACCGCAGGTGACCAAGACTCCCACCACCCCGGCTAGCCCCACCGTCCACTGCTGATCCTGCAATCCGGAGACACCGTAGTCGGCGAACGGCGAATCAGCCGTGGCGGAGTCCTGCTCGGTTTCCACAATCCCGGTATCGGATGCCACCCGTTCCAGCCCGTCCGGTTCGTCACTGGCGTACATGGACACACCTGCGGCGAGCAGTACTGACACCCCCATGCCCACGATGAGCACCAGGGCCACCGCCCGGCGCATGGGTGCCGACATATCCGTGCTGAACGCGCGAGTCATGCTTCAACTCGCTCCGGTAGGGCGGGTGCTGTCCCGGAGCCGCTCCGCCGCAACCCGGCTACCAGATCGGGGCGAACTCCAACAACGGCCAGCACCACGAGCGCTGTGACCACACCTTCGATCGCCCCGAGGACGGTGTGAACTCCGAGCATCGCCGTCGCCACCGTGGTCGGATCGACCGGTGCGGTGCCACCCAAGGCAAACTCCACGGCAAAACCAGCAGCAGCCCCCAGCACCGACAGCATGCCGGCAAACCAGGCTGCTCCGGCGATACTTGGCCGGCCTTGACCTAGCACCCGAGTCCAGAGCCGGAAGACCACCCAGGCCAGCAGGACCGGAATGATCGCCAGATTCACCACGTTCAGCCCGATGGCCGTCAGGCCGCCATCGGCGAACAGTAATGCTTGCACCAGCAGCACCACCGTGATTGCCAGCACCCCGGCGTAGGGACCAATCAGGATCGCAGCCAGTGCTGCACCCATCAGGTGACCGCTGGTGCCGGCACCAACTGGGAAGTTGATCATTTGAGCGGCAAAAACGAAAACTGCCACGAGACCAGCGAGTGGAGCGGTGGCTTCGTCGAGACTGCGACGAGCCCCGCGCAAACACACTCCCACTCCCGCCGCGGCCACCACGCCGGCGGCAAGCGACACCGGCGCATCGATGAAGCCATCCGGCACGTGCATGCCGCCTCCTCACGATCCAGCAACGAGGCCGTTGGCCCGTTAACCATTAAGCGCTTATTGCAAACTCCTTGCAATAACTTACCGCACTGAGCCAGTGCCGATGAAGCGTTGCGGCGGCCCAACTCACGCGACCGCCCCGAACAAATCACAGCAGGACTGCCCAGATACTCTCCAACCGGGCAACGCGAGACCGCCCGGCCCGACACCCCCCCGACCAGGAGGCAACCATGAGCGAACGACTTAGCCCCGGCGACGCTGCCCCCACTTTCACCCTCACCGATGATGCTGGCAACCAGGTGTCGCTGTCGGACTTCGCGGGCCGCACTGTGATCCTGTACGTCTACCCAGCGGCAATGACTCCCGGATGCACCAATCAAGCCTGCGACTTTCGTGACTCGCTGGATTCACTGCAGGCCGCGGGCATCTCCGTGGTTGGACTGTCCCCGGACACTCCGGAGAAACTGGCGAAATTCCGCGATAAGGAAAGCCTGACTTTTCCGCTGCTGTCCGATCCAGACAAGGAAGTACTGGCTGCCTACGGCGCTTTCGGCGAGAAGAAGATGTACGGCAAGACCGTTGTTGGCGTGATTCGATCCACGTTCGTCATCTCCGCCGATGGCACTATCGAACACGCCTTCTACAACGTGCGAGCCAAGGGACATGTGGCGAAACTGCGCCGCGATCTCGATCTCTAGCAGCGCGGCACCGGCAAGCGCCGTTCGGTCGGCGCCTCCTCGGGTTCCGGTCAGACTTCGCTACCGACGCCGTGATGCACCTGGAAGAAATTGTCTGGGTCATACTGCTGCTTGATGTCGAGTAACCGCTGGTAGTTGCTCCCCCAAAACTCGTTTTGCCAATCGGTTTCAAAGAAGTCAGCTTCGTTGGCATAGGAACCAGCACCAGGCATCGCTTCCCGGAACTTGCCCATGGCGCCGTTGACTTGATCACGTTGCGCGGCAAAGGTCGAATCATCTGGGTCCGATCCGGGAATCTCCGGATAGGTGCCCCGCGAGCCGCGCGCGATAATGATCAATGCTGCCGCGGCGAACGCGCCAGGATGCAGCGACGTTTGCTTGTCTCGCTTCCGCGATTCTTCGGATTGGCCATATAACCCCTTGTTCATCTGAATACTGAAACCGCTGTCGCGGGAGACGTCGAAGAACAACTGCGCCAACTTGGTCGGTCGCTGCAGCATGTCAGCTGGCAGCCACCGCGATTGATAGCCGGTTAGGTACCACGACACTTCCGCGCCGTTGCTGGTCCACCAGTAGTACCAATCGGGTGAGCCGGGAGTCGGGTCGTGCGTGATGAAATCCGGATCATTCTTGTCCCAGAAGTCGGCATTCCATTGGTCCGAAAACGGGAAGACCTGGAAGTCGAGATCCGTGTCGACGACGTCGCTGTTGTCGTCGGTCCAGTCGGTGAGGACCCGCCATTGACCGCGAGCCCATTCCTCATCCTTATCCACGAACACCACACCGAAGTCGATGGTGTTGCCCTCGCGGATGTTGATTTGCTCCCCCCAATCCGAGGTCGCCATGCGCTCCATCAACTTCACGATCCGGACCAACAGTTGCTGGAACACCGTGTCACTCTTGGTGCTAACAGTGCCTCGGATCAGACCCATGGTCTGCGGGATGGGATGAGCGAGCAATGTGGTCCGGGCGACGACGCCAAAGGTGCTACCACCACCTCCTCGCAGCGCCCAGAACAAGTCGGAGTTCTGATCCGCGTTGGCCACGAGGACGCTGCCATCAGCAGTGACCACCTCGAACTCCAACACCCCACCGGCACCAGTGCCAAACCGTCGCGAGAAACTGCCAAATCCCGAGCCCTGAATAAAGCCACCAGAAGCGCCGACGGTGGTGCAGCCCCCACCTTGGACATACAGCCCAGCCTTGGTTGCGGCGTGGTATACATTCAGCCAACGAGCGCCGGCACCAACGCTGATCGCTTTGCTGCCCTTACCGGCAGAACCCTCAGGTATGAACTTGTCATGGACCGTAATGTCGTCCATGTTGTGCGTCCAGAGCAGCAGCGAATCGGGCGCAAGGTTCCGGCCGAGATAGTCGTGACCAGCACCCTTGATCACCAACTTCACTCCGTTGTCCCGAGCGAAGTTCACCCCGGCGACCACATCGTCGGTGCTCGCCACTGCGATGGCGTAGGGGCTGACCACGGTGTCCCAGGCCTCGTACCACCCCTGCGTTTGGGTGGCTCCTGCCTCCGTCTGCAGGTAGAACGGATTCTCCACCTGCTTGAGTTCTTTCTTGCACTCGCCGCTATCTGGATCGGTTTGGCAGGCAGCCAACGGCGAAGTCGGCTGGATGAGCCGATCTCCCACTTGGTCACGCAGGCTCTGCCACGCCGCCTCATCTGGCCAACTGCCGGAGGGGGTTGAGCCTTCACTGGAGCACGCCGAAAACGCCGTCGTGCCAACTGTTAGTGCGGATGCTGCCAAGAAACCGCGGCGAGTGAGTTCCATGTCTACTCCAGACATCGCGGATCGGAAGCCAGCCCGGGGAGTTTCATGATCCCCAGTGCTTACCTCACCCTAGTGAATCGCCCAGAAGGTTTCCCGCGGATGGAACTGCCACCACCCGACCTAACCAGCGTCAACTAGTCGCGGGTGTGGCGGAAGTGGCAGACGGGCAGGATTTAGGTTCCTGTGTCTTCGGACGTTTTCGTCCTTGCTTTCCGTAACACCCACTGTGTGTGCATGTAAGTGCAGTGCACTCCGTCAATGGAACTACCCCCGAAGACAGAGACATTCACCCATCGACTGAGGTGGGTGCTCTGGCTCCGAATCGCTAGGCATCAGCCTTCTTGCAGGACTCCACCGAGTGCAGGTTGTAGCTCTTCTGCTTGTGGAGCGCTGAGAATCCAGTTGGGTCCAACCAGCCTTGGCGGGCAAGGCTCAGTTTCCGGAGCAGCTGAACAGATGCCTTCGGTGTTATCCATAAACTGTTGCATTGCAGCGTCAGTTGAGAAAGTGCCCAGTGCGATGTTGTCGGCTGAGAGTTCTTTCACCTCTCCGCAAAACCCAACTTGTTCAGGCTCCGAGTTGCTCATTCTCGTCCATTCGGAGCATTCCAGTCCTGCGGTCATCGCTGCATCTCGTAACTCTTCAACAGAGTCGTATGTCTCACCTCGGTTTGGCTCACCAGCGGTTTCATCGGATGAACATGCACCTAGAGCCAAGAGAGGAATGCAGACCAGCCCCGCTAGGTACCGTTTATCTAGGGATTTCATGATGGTTTCTCGTTTCTTGTGATGTCGGACATGCAACTCCTATCCAGGTTCGAGCGGCCTAAACCTCTGCGGACACATTGCAGCAAGAAAATGACACTCACTTTTGTTCTTTGTCCTGGTCTTTGACGCTGTTGTAAGTCCCCTTGACTATTGCTCCTGACAACGCAGATACCGCAGCTAGATCAGCCTTAGACAGTCACTCCGTTAACTGAGGTGGGTGCACTAGGTCCTGAGCTCGCGTCACGTTGTCGTCATTTTGCGGGGAGTGGCGCTAGCCTAATACCTCAATATGCAGTGGCAAGGCATCGACCCGATTTCGCGCTCAGTCTGATCCAACCCGTCAAACACCAGATCACCGATCCGACTCAGAAGAGTGGCCAAGTGCGCCTTCGATCCCTGTAACTCCAAGAAGTAGCGCTGCAGACGCAGCGCGGGCAAACAGCATCACAAAACATCTCAGACAAAACCCATGAGGAATCCGAGGACGCTGCTTTAGCTCACACCCCCTTAGGCGAAGAATCGGATAAACCCATACCAGGAGGCTACTGACACCGGTTGTGCTTTGGCAACCCGTTGGAGATTGGATGTTTCATGCGCAAGTACATGATTGCTACCGCTGGCGCCGGAGTCCTTGCGGGTGCTGTTGGCGGGACCCCTTGAAGTGATCCACTCACTCGGAGAGTCGGTGGGTGCATTTGCACTGGTCAGCGTACTCGGTGGGGGTCAGGTAGCCCAGCCTTGAGTGGCGGTGGGTCTTGTTGTAGCTGTTCTTCCAGTCG
>JAHZLH010000064.1 GCA_022599915.1 Actinomycetes bacterium | reverse complement strand
TGCGCCGCCAGTTTCGGGGTCAAACCAATGGGCTCTGCTGATGTCAGCCAAGATCTGGATACTGTCGCCGCGCCGGACTTGAGACCGCGGCGCAAAGGAAGCAACCCACTTGACACCCTCAACGCCGGTGGTATCGATCGCCCCCTCACCTGCTTGCTCTGCAACAAGTTCGGTATCTTCGGTCACCACTGATTCACCATCGAGACCAAAGTGCACCACGATCTCGGAACCAAGCGCCTCCACGAGCGTCACTTTGCCGCCGAACGAATTTCCTGGTGCCGCGTCGCCGCGCAAACTCGCATCATCCATGTCTTCACTGCGCAGCCCGAGCACGACGTTTCTACCTACGTAGTCCCGTAGTTTGGGCCGATCTTCAATCACCTGGTGGGGGACGTCGAGTTGATTGCTTCCGATTCGGGCGGTGATACCGCGGTCACTTTCTTCGAAACGAGTCATCACCATGTTCATCGGCGGTGAGCCGACGAACTGCGCCACAAAGATATTGTTGGGATTGTCGTAGACCTCTTGCGGCGGCCCCTCCTGCTGCAACCAACCAGCCTTCATGACCGCCATCCGGTCACCCATGGTCATCGCTTCCACCTGATCGTGGGTCACGTAGATCGTGGTGGTCCCCAGGGAGCGAACAACTGAGGAGATTTCCGCCCGCATTTGGACTCGCAGTTTTGCGTCTAGGTTGGATAGTGGCTCGTCCATAAGGAAAACGGCCGGATCGCGAACGATAGCTCGACCCATCGCTACTCGCTGTCGCTGACCACCGGACAACTGCGCGGGCTTGCGGTCCAGGTAGCTGTTGAGTTCCAGCATGTCGGCTGCCCGTTGAATCCGCTTCTTGATCTCATCTTTCGGCATCTTGCGAATCTTCAAGCCGTAAGCGATGTTGTCCGCAACCGACAGATGCGGGTAGAGCGCGTAGGACTGGAAGACCATGGCGATGTCCCGATCCTGTGGCGGTAGATCGTTGACGACTCGGTCTCCGATGGACAGTTTTCCGCCAGAAATATCCTCCAGTCCTGCCACCATGCGCATTGCGGTCGACTTACCGCAACCGGATGGCCCGACTAGGACGAGGAACTCGCCATCCGCAATGTCCAAGTCGAGGCTGTGGACTGCGTGATAACCGTTGTCGTAGATCTTGTCCACCTGGTCCAAAACAACTTTGGCCACGATTTCCTCCTATTCCGGGCTGGACTTCAGTACATAGACCGCAGCCGCAGGCTCCGATGACTGCAACGCTATCGCTCTTGCCGAGTCCATGGTGCTCGAGTGTGGATAAAGCTGTTGCCAATAATCTCCCGGCCGGGCGCTTACCGCCGCCCCCGGAATAGTTACCGGACTGACTGGACCCCGAGCCAAATGCACCAGCAGGGTTTCACCGGGCAGTTCACGAACGAACACCACGCAATCGGAATCGGCGTGTAACCATCTCATCGAGCCTTCACGCAAGGCAGCCCGCGTCTGCCGCAGCCTGATGAGTTGCTGGAAAACCTGCCGGGTCTGCGAATCCCAGATTTCCGGGTGACCCCAGGGCATCGTCCGTCGCCCGTCTTCACCAGTAGTACCCGTCAGCCCGATCTCGGAGCCCATCCAAATCATGGGAACTCCCGGAGTGGTGAACATGGCTGCTGCTGCCACCTGCGTCGCAGCAGTGGAGCCAGTGATGGATCGAATGCGAGGGGTGTCGTGGCTATCGATCATGACCAAACTTGCTCGGCGTTGCTGCCAGGGCGCGTTGGCAAAGTTCTGCATAGCCGCGACCATCTGGGTGCCAGGAAGCCGCGGCCACGGAATGCCGGAGACTCCCAGCCAACCGTCCATCGGGTGGTTGGCAGAACTCAGCCACTGCCACAACGGACCGGAAAAGCCGGCATAGTTCATCACACCTTGCCAACCAGTAGGACGCAGATCTTCGGTGAAGTCGTGGAAATGCTCGCCGACCAGGAAAGCATCTGGTCGATCGGCTGCCATGGTTCGCTCCATCAGCTCGGCAATTTCTGCATTGAGGTCTACGTCGGCATGACGACCGGTCATGTTGGCCACGTCCACCCGCCAACCATCTAGGCCAAACGGATCCGCCAGATAGCGACGAACAGGAGAATCCGGGTCTGTGATCATCCGGCGTCGCAGTGCGTCACTGCGGTAGTCCAGTTTGGGCAGCGATCGGACTCCCAACCAGGCAACGTAGTCGTCTGGATGCTCGTTGAAGTAGTAGTACGACGCCTCATCCTGGGTGGCAGACAACTGGGCCTGCTCAAACCATTCGTGGTGACTACCGGTGTGATTCGTCGTGATGTCGCCGATGATGCGCATGCCACGTTGATGGGCTGCCGTCGCCAGCGACGCTAGAGCCTGGTCACCGCCAAGCAGTGGGTCCACTCGATCGAAGGTGTCGGCGTTGTAACGGTGATTCGAAGGCGCCGGGAATACCGGCGTCAGATACAACAGGTCGATGCCAAGTTCCGACAGATAGTCGAGCCGCTGCTCGATTCCCAGCAAGTCGCCGCCAAAGAAATGCAGCGGCTCGTCCACACCACCGAAGGACGGCAACTCATCCCAATTCTTGGCAGCACGTGACCAAGCCGGAGAGTCGATCGGATCCGCTGAGCCGCGAGCAAACCGATCGGGAAAGATCTGGTAGGCAGTGCTGCGGTAAACCCATTCCGGGGCACCTGGATGGATAGAGCTGCGAAAGTCTCGCGAGTCGGGCGGATCGTGGTCTCGCTGCCCGGCGGCAGTG